>NZ_LOVM01000009.1:0-1316 GCF_001523445.1 Burkholderia sp. ABCPW 11
ACGCCACCCAGCGCGCCAGTCAGCGTTCCGACCGCACCCGTCGCCGTGTTCGCTACCGTGCCGACAACACCGCCGAGGCCGCCAGTCCCGCCGCCCCCGATGCCACCCAGGGCGCCGGTTACCGTACCGACCACACCACCAAGCCCGCCAGTCGGATCGCCGACACCACCCAAGGCGCCCGTTACCGTACCGACTGCGCCGCTTGCCGCGTTGCCCACCGTTCCGACGACGCCACCGAGACCACCGGTCCCGCCGCCAACACCGCCCAGTGCGCCAGTCAGCGTTCCGACCGCACCCGTCGCCGTGTTCGCTACCGTGCCGACAACGCCGCCGAGGCCACCGGCCCCGCCGCCAACACCGCCCAGTGCGCCAGTCAACGTTCCGACTGCGCCCGTCGCCGTGTTCGCTACCGTGCCGACAACACCGCCGAGACCACCAGTCCCGCCGCCGACACCACCCAGCGCGCCAGTCAGCGTTCCGACTGCGCCCGTCGCCGTATTCGCTACCGTGCCAACCACGCCGCCGAGGCCGCCGGTCCCGCCACCGCCAACACCACCCAGCGCGCCAGTCAGCGTTCCGACCGCACCCGTCGCCGTGTTCGCTACCGTGCCGACAACGCCGCCGAGGCCACCGGTCCCGCCACCGATACCACCCAGTGCGCCGGTTACCGTACCGACCGCGCCGCTTGCCGCGTTGCCCACCGTTCCGACAACGCCACCGAGACCACCGGTCCCGCCGCCAACGCCGCCCAGCGCGCCAGTCAGCGTTCCGACTGCACCCGTCGCCGTGTTCGCTACCGTGCCGACAACGCCGCCGAGGCCACCGGTCCCACCACCAACGCCGCCCAGTGCGCCAGTCAGCGTTCCGACTGCGCCCGTCGCCGTATTCGCTACCGTCCCGACAACGCCGCCGAGGCCGCCGGTCCCGCCACCACCGATACCACCCAGTGCGCCGGTTACCGTACCGACTGCGCCGCTTGCCGCGTTGCCCACCGTTCCAACGACGCCACCGAGACCACCGGTCCCGCCGCCAACACCGCCCAAAGCACCAGTCAGCGTTCCGACTGCACCCGTCGCCGTATTCGCTACCGTACCGACAACACCGCCGAGGCCGCCGGTCGGATCGCCCACTCCACCCAAGGCACCCGTCACCGTACCGACCGCGCCGCTTGCCGCGTTGCCCACCGTTCCAACGACGCCGCCGAGACCACCAGTCCCGCCACCAACGCCACCCAGCGCGCCAGTCAGCGTTCCGACCGCACCCGTCGCCGTGTTCGCTACCGTGCCGACAACACCGCCGAGGCCGCCAGTCCCGCC
>NZ_LOVM01000010.1:0-22204 GCF_001523445.1 Burkholderia sp. ABCPW 11
GCTTGTTCATGAACAGCCTCGGCAACAAAGTCAAAGCTGCACCCTACCTCATCCCGCTGCACACACGCAAATCGCTGACCTCCGCCCCACCACTGCCTGCGGCGGGCAGCCCACCAATGAACTCCCGCTTACACCTGTCGCAGCCACGCTCACCAAGAGCAATCGCGAACGTTTTCCGCCCGCCCAGCGCTCACACAACCAGCGGGCCGGTGCGGGTGTCATCACTCGCGCTGACTACGTGGTCCGGCTTCCGGTGCCACACAACCTGACTGTTTCTCCAGCCGAATCTGCCCGGCCGACCTGCGCGGACTACGGCATCGGTTCGTGCCGCGTCTCTTGCCTCCCCTCGGCCCGCCTCCGGCAGCCGGGCCTAGACTCAGTTGTGTGAGCCCCACGAGCCTGGGGCGTTCGCTCAATGTCCCGAAATGAAGGGTAACATAGCCCTTAATATGTTTCCCTTCGCTCCACCGGCCGCGCCTCGGAGACGTCCCCTTCTGCGCAGTGAATCACGACATCCATTCGTTGCGCTACCCATATCCTGACTCGCTTTCTACAGTTTCTACATAGAAACTGTCGGAATGATTTGAGTTCGTCGTGGATTGTGCAGACGGTGCCTGCACAGTTAAATAAAGGTCTTATTGAATAAAGTGCGCGCATTTGCGCTAGATTTCTGCCAATAGAAGCCTTGGACCATGCGCTCTGACAGGTCGGCACCCAGACCGCGGATTACGGCCTCGCCACATGCCCCCTTTCCTCGCCGCTTGCTCGAACTCCACAATACGCTGCACCATCTGCCAAGTGGGGTCACCGCCATCTGAGGGGCCACTATGCGTGCCGCGGACGGGTCGGCGTGGTGACTTCGGCAATTTCACGATGCAGCCCGCCATAGGCGGCCGCCTCCTTCGGGCAGCGTCACGGGCTGCTCACCGCATCCGTGACCGCCTTGCCGGCAGTGAACTCACGGCATTTGCCGCTGCAACGGGGATCTCAGCGTCTGTCGTCTGGTGGCAACCGGTACGTGCGGCACGCTGCCCTTGCGAGAACGCGCCGAAACCGATCAGTTGTACCGCTTCACCCGCGGCTCACTGCGTCCGCGATGACATCCAGCACCACCTGGACAGTTTTGCCCGACTAGCTTTTACCGACGCCCGTGCCAGCAGCAACCGCGTCGATGAGTTCCTGTTTGTTCATTGACGGTCTCGCTCCTAAAGTCAAAGTCGCCCCTACCGCATCCCAAGATCAACAAACAAACCGTGGGAAGCCAATGCAGGGCACCCATCCGAGCCCGCCCTCTTACGGTCGCGGTCACGGGACAGTCAGCGGTGAGCCCACGGCGCCTCAGCGTCGGCCCTATAACTCGTGCCGGCGCTGCGCCATCGACACCGGCACGCCGAAAACTCGCGGGGCAGCCATGGAACAGGAATTTTCCGACCTTCTGCGGCATTTTAACCGTGATAATTCGTATTATCACGATTGTATTTAATGACGGAAGAATGGACCTATAGCGCGCCGCCGACAGTCATCCCATACCGCGTACGAGCGCGCACATCGCACTGCGACGCAACTATGTAGTGACGCCGCCTGGCACAGCTGTTCGCGGATCTCCGCCCGGAATTGATGAATGATTCCGCTCTCGCCCCGTAGCATCGTAGGCGTATCAAAATCGCATCCGCATTCCAGCCCCCAAGCTATTACCCGACAATGCGCCCGTGATGCAGTCGTAGCGCCACGCTGCATAGACATCCGTGCGTTTCGATAGTGGATAGTCGTATCCCAAGGCGAGCGTCGACCAGCGCAGTGCGGAACCAACAGCGGGACGTCGGCGCGTACCCGCCCACGAGATCAACACATTGCCCGTGCCGATTCGAGCGCTTGCCCCCATCTGCACTGTGTCGTCTTTTACTTCACTGTTGTTGTCGACGTGTTCGTACAAAAACATGAGCTTCATCGCATGGAGTCGATAAGCGCCCCCGACGAGCCAAGCAGTTTGTGCTGTCGCTCCGTTGAGAAAAAGCGAGGCGGTATGCAGACTTTGTACTGCTGCGGTTGCCGAAAACGGGCCCGCAAAGTAAAGCATATTCGCACTGTAGTTCGCCTGTCCCGCGTGACCCACAACACCAGCGTTGCTGTACAGAAAACTCCCCGACAATCCGCCCACCTCCGGTGTTTGATACAGCATAGAATTGTCGATCGCGGTATCGCTTTGTACCGACGCCGCGCCCATGGCCGAACCCAGATAGCTGTGCGCCACTATCGGCGAGAACGCGAACGAGTTGCCAAACGGGTTGAACAGCAGCGTCGATACGAACAATGGCGCCGTATTGCGGCCTATCGTCATCTCGCCGAAACGTCCGCTCAATCCAACAAAGGCGTTGCGACCAAAGAATGACTGGCCATTGAACGATCCGATCTGACCGCTATTTACCTTAAAAAAACTCTCCAACGAGAATACCACCTTCATCCCACGTCCGAGATCCTCCGATCCGGACAAGCCCCAATATGAAGTCGTCATCCCGCCGGAACTGACCTGCCAGGCACTGCCGGCGCTGCCCGGCATGTGCGTGTCGCCAACAAAAGCATCGACCAGCCCGTAAAGCGACACTGAAGATTGAGCGTGTGCGATCGTCGCGAAACCCCATATCCCCATCACCATCGCACATACCCGGCCTAAACCACGAAATCTTTTCTGCATTGGTTCTCCTCGCTGTCATTTGTTTTCTTTTGCCGAAACACGTGCGTGCGCTACGCCGGTGTGACGCGCGCAAGCGGCCGCCCTCGCTCGGACAGCGCGACGGCCACCACGATCTCATGTGGTGCAGGTGAATCCGGCACAACGAGCGACGCCGTATCAAAGTGATCAAAGCTCCACATATCCAGAGCACCATGCACAGGAATATCCATGCACGCGCCGGCCGCACCGCGCTTGGTAACAGACGGGATAAGCGATATAGTGCCGGGCAGACATGCACGTATTGCCTTGCCCATTCGCGGATGCAGAATCGCCGCCGCACATTCAAGCGGCAAGGCCGTGCCCACGAGCGCGGCCTTGCCATACGCCTGAATCTGCGCGCGCGGTGCGTCCAGAGCATCTCTTGCGCGCTCGCTCAATAGCGTCCCCAGCTCCCCTCCAACTTCGTACAGAGTCTCGAGCGAAGTATCGGAGCACCAGTTCTTCAACGTCAGAACCGCGGCTGCAATCACTTGGCGATGTGCCGGATGGACCGCGATACCAAGCTCCGCGCGCCGTTCGATCACGTGAACAACAATCTTCTCAATCTGTATGCTCACGGTCATACCTCAGCGATCATCGCATTCTCGGCTGGTGCTGCGGCCGGTATAGGAAACGTCCCGCGTGCAGATTCATAAGCCCGTGCCGCGCGCAGCACAAGGGCATCTTCGTGCAAGGCGCCGACAATCTGAACGCCGGTCGGCAGACCTGCGGGCAATCCACAAGGAACACTGATGGCGGGCAACCCAGTTTGGTTGCACCACGACGTCTGCTGAGGTGCCGTGAGCAGCGTCTCAGGCAGACCTGGAACGGGCAGCGGCCCACAGTGGAACACTGGCGTCACAAGCAAGTCATAGCGCTCGAAGAACGCCGCCATCTCGACACCGAGCGTGTGGCGCGCACGCAATGCGTCGGCAAGCTCGAGCGCGGTGACGCGCAAACCGGCCCGCACAAGCGCTTGCACGTCCGCATCGAGCTGCATGCGTTGAGGTTCCGTCAATCTGCAGGCGCGCTGCGCAAAAAACACCGACCATTGGATCGCGTGCATGCGACTACCCAGATAGTCGCCGAGCGGCTTTACGTCGACTTGCTCGACGTGTGCGCCCAATGTTTCGATGACCTCTGCGGCGTGCGCCACACTCGCGGCAATCACAGGGTCCACGATGACGCCCGGGATGGACGGGCAATATGCAATACGCAGCCCCGAGACGCCCTCCTCCAGACCGACTCGATAATCCTGCGGGGCGACATAGCCCGATGGCCCAGATTCATGTTGACCGGCTACCACACTCAGCATTAACGCTGCATCGCGCACATTGCGCGCCATCGGCCCGAACGTAGACAGGCGCGTCCACGAACCGGCTACGCCCGTCGGAACACGGTCGAACGTTGGTTTAAACCCCACCACCCCAGTCCAGCAAGCGGGCACACGAATCGACCCACCACCATCGGTCGCAAGCGCGAGCGGCCCCATACCGAGCGCGATTGCCACTGATGAACCACCGCTGCTGCCACCTGGCGTCAGGCGCCGGTCCCAGGGATTGCGCGTGATGCCAGTCAGCGGACAATCAGTCACGATCTTGTTGCCGTATTCCGAAGTGGTCGTCTTGCCAAAAAGCAGTGCACCGGCCCGCCGCAGACGCGCCACGGCGGGCCCGTCCTCGCGCTGGGGCGTGTCCGGCGTCGTCAACGATCCGTATCGCGTCGGAAATCCGGCTACATCAATCAAATCCTTGACCGATACAGGCACGCCATCGAGCAGCCCGCATGGCTCACGCCGCATCCAGCGCCGCTCCGATTCGCGCGCCGCATCCAGCGCCGCCTCCTCGTCAACGGCGCACATACAGTTCACAAGGGGATTGAAGCGCTCAACGCGGTCCAGGACCGCTTTCATGCTCTCAAGTGGAGAAAGCGCATGACGCCGATACTCAGTAATCAGCTCTTCCGCGCTCATCGATGCAATGTCATTCATGTGTATTCCTAATTGATAAAATTAAGTTGATAGAAGCGTCTCGAGACTGCTCTACCTCTGACACACTGCTTGGATCGGCCCGATCGAGTCCAAAACTGCAAAGCTGTTGTCGGCGCGCGCCTGAGCAATACGTGCCTCACAAGTAACGTGGTCGCCGCCTTGGCTCACACCCGCCTTGCCTCGCGGCAAATCCAGCGAAATGCCCGGCAAGACGGACTTGATGCGCGTCACATCCAGACTGCCGGCTGCGCGCACGGCCTGCGCGAAAAGCCGAACGCCTGCGTACGTGCATTCGCCGTGCGGAAGCATCACCGCATAAGAACCCAATCGAGGAACATGAGTGTCGGCTACGCGCGCGGTATAACGTGCAAGGAAGGTTCGGTTTTCGGAACTATCGAGACTCATAAAGTAGGACGAGACACCGACGATGCCTGTCGATGCACCGGCAGTAGCAATCGACAGCGACTCGTGCGCAATATCCGTCACCAACTGCGGCTTCATCGCAAATGACCGATACTGCTTGACGAACGTCACCGGATCGTCGCCGACGCTGTGCCAAACAAGCTGCGGCTGCTCCCCAGCAATCCGCTGAAGCACTGCCCCATAGTCACGCGTGCCGAACGGCAGCCAGTACACACTGAGAAACCGACCGCCGTGACGCGTGACGGCCGCCTCCAGCGAGGGAATCAGTACCTTACGGTTGCTGCCGACGTCCGACACCACCGCGCTCACGCTCTTGCCGCCGGCACGCATCAGCCAACCAATGAGCGGCTCGACCCGTTGCGCGACACTGAGCCCCGTGCTCAACAACTGCGGATCACAGCGCCCCTCGTCGAAATTCGGGTAGATAACAAGGCGAGCCGCGCCTCTGGCCGCCTGCAGCGCTGCTTCGCGTTCGGCTGGCAGCACCATGCCCGTAATCATTGCCGCCTCATCGCGCATAAAGAGTTGCCGCGCTTTCTCGAGCGTCACGGTCGTCGACATCTGCGTGTCCTCGACAGCCAGTTGCAGCGGACGCCCCAGCAGTCAGCCCGCTGCATTGATTTCCTCGATGGCAAGCGCCGCACAATGTCGATTTGTTTCACCCACGCGGGTGAGCGGCCCGCTCAACGGCGCGAGCAAACCGATCTTGATGGGCGCCACCGCACGTGCGCGCGTCGGATAAGTAGTGGCGGCCAATGCGCCAACCACACCGAGCATCGTCATACGTGAAAAATCGCGTCGATTCATGATCATTTCATTCGATAGACGCTGCCGGCGAACCCATGGTTCGTTCCGCAGCAGGTGACAGAAAGTGAGCCAGCGGGTGGGCGCTGCTAGCGCCGTGTCGGGGTTCAACTGCGCCTGCATGCACAAGTCGACCGTTTTTCAGAACGATGCATCGTTGCGCGCAGCGCAATACCAGATTGAGGTTCTGCTCGACCAGAAGCACAGCGAGCTTCGATCGACGACAAAGCGTCGGAATGACGTCACCGATCAGCTCAACAAGATTTGGTTGCACGCCGTCCGAGGGTTCGTCCAATAGCAACAACTTCGGGCGGCCGCACAACGCTCGCGCGATGGCCAGGACCTGCTGTTCGCCTCCTGACAATGTCCCTCCATGCTGAGCAAGTCTTGATTTCAATACTGGGAAATACTCGAATACCTCGTCCAGAATCTCGCCGTCACCAGCGGCCGCGGTACCCATTGCCAAGTTCTCCCGCACTGTGAGCTTAGGGAAAATCCACCGTCCCTGCGGCACCAGGCCGATGCCCAGTCGAGCGATTTCATGCGTGCGCAAACCCCGAATGGCCCGCTCGCCAAAGCGAATATCACCACTCACGCGCGGCAACAGCCCCATGATGGCCTTGACAAGCGTTGACTTACCCGCGCCATTGCACCCCAGCACACCGACCACTTCATTAGGCTGAACGGTAAGATCAATCTGACTCAAAATCGAGATTTCACCGTATCCGGCCGACAGACTTTCAATGTGCAGCATGGCCCGCTCCCTGCCCAAGATAAATACGTCGGATTTCTTCGTCCCTGGCGATGTCGCCATAGCTGCCCTGCCGAACAATTTCCCCGCGATGCATAACCCACGTGTCGCACTTAAGCGACTGAACAAAACTCAGGTCATGCTCGATCGCAAGCACCGCACATTGTTCGCGCAAGCGATGAAGCAGGCGCACGAGTCGCTGAACCTCATTGGCGGACAATCCTGCAGCAGGCTCGTCAAGCAACAACAACGCCGGCCGGCACATCATGGCCATACCGATCTCCAGCCACTGACGCTCTCCGTGCGGAAGGTGCATGGCGAGCACGTCTGCCTGCGACGTGAGTCCGACCTCGTCCAGAACGGAATCGATCTCTCGCATCACAGATGGCCTGCCAGCCGCAACGCCGAGCGCCGCGACTTCCAGGTTCTCCCGAACGCTCATCGTGAAAAAAACGTTGGTCCCCTGGAATTTCCGGACAACGCCACGCCGGCAATACTGATACATAGGCCGGCCAGTCATCCGCCCCCCGGACAGATACAGCTCTCCCGCTCCTGGGATAACCGCGCCGGATAACAGTCCCACTAGCGTGCTTTTTCCAGCCCCGTTCGGGCCAATGACGCAGATCAGGTCGCGTGGGCCGATTTCGACGTCAACGCCTGCGATCGCATTGATGCCACCGAACGCGCGGCGTAGTCCGATGCCCTTCATAAGCGGTCTTTCCATCACTGCCCTCCTTCGGCTCGCTTGGCGCAATGCTGTGGTACACGTCCGATCCGGAATCGGGCGACGTAATGCAACCGCGCGACTAAACGACCGATCCGAATGCCATTCGGCAAGCACAGCACACACATCAGGAAGATTGCGCCGAGTACCAACGGCCACCATTGCGTGCTAAGACTGGACGCGGAGTGCTTAAGAAGCGTCATTGCAACGGCTGCCATCACCGGTCCACCGAGAGTGCCGCGGCCGCCCACGGCAACCCAAAGGATGACTTCAGTGGCCAGTACCGGAGAAAATACGTCCGGGGCCACGACGCCAGCGCATGCCGCCATCAGGCAGCCGGCAACCGCGGCTACCACCCCTGAGGCAACGAACGCCAACAGCAAATGCCACGATGTGTGGTATCCGCACGCTTGCGCACGCCACTCGTTGGTCGAAATCGCCATGAGCACCTTCCCGTAGCGACTTCGACAGAGCAGCCACGTCGCACATAGAATCAGAGCGAGTACAGCCGTAACGACATACCAGGACGCCACAGGGCTACTGAGATCCGCTGCGAATCTCCCAAGTTGGAAGGACAACCCTGGAATGCCGAGCAAGCCGGTATCGCCCCCCGTGATGGACTGCCAACTTGTGGCCAACTGCTGCACGATGATCAGAACGGCCATGCTGAGAATGGCAAAGAAATGCAATCTGACACCCGCATACAGCAGGAAGTAGCCAAGAACGACTGCCACGATGGCAGCACATGCAAGACCTGCGAGCATCCCGACCAGCGGTGCTTGACCAAACTGGACGGTAGCCACGGCAAACCCATATGCACCAAGCCCGAAGAAGGTCGTATGTCCAAGCGTCAGGACGCCAGCCTTGCCCCAAAGAAGGTCGTAACTGAGCGCCAATATCGCCAACACCAGCGCGTCTCGTATCACGGTGAGCTGATAGGCGCCCACGACAACAGGAAGAATCACGCCGGCGGCAGCCGTCGCCAACCCGATCGCGACAGGAGAGAGGTCCGTGCGGCTCAGTGCTGGCTGCGACAACCAGGTACGGACACGCAAAAGATGACGTTCGAACATCGCCTTACCCCTTTCCGAGAAGCTGGTGAGCGGCACTGAAACCCGGAAGCAAGCCTTGTGGGCGGAAGCGGATCAGGACAATGCAGACGATCAAAACGATCGCTGAGGCAAGCGAAGGATCGACGCGATAGCTGAGCAAGGTTTCGACCGTGCCAACGAAGGCACTACCGAGTACACTGCCGGCGACCGAGCCGATACCACCCAGTACAATCACGAAAAATGCCTTGGCCAGATAGGACACCCCGAGATGGGACTCCACCGACACCATCGGCGCGACGAGCACACCGGCAAGCGAGGCGAGCGCCGCACCGCCACAAAATGCGGCTCGATTCAGTCGCTTGGTATTGATGCCAGTGGCCTCGGCCATTGCAGGATGTTGAATGACCGCACGCAACTTCGTCCCAAAGCGCGTTCGCGCAAAAAGTAGCCAGCACCCCACGGTGGCGGCCAATGCCACACCGATCACGAACATCCGATATGCGGGATAGCCGCCGCCCGGCACGTCGATGGTTCCGTTAAATGGCGCATAGACGAGCATCGGTTGTGTGCCGAAAACGAGCTCCAGCACTTTCTGAACGATCAGACTGACCGCGTATGTCGCCAGAAGCGTGTCCAGCGGTCGGTCATAAAGTAGCCGGATAACGAAGCGCTCGAGACACCAACCGAGCAACGCGCCAACAATCGGCGCCACGAACAGCGCAACCCAAAACGCGTGTTGACCGCCCAGTGATTGCGCCACAGCAAGGGTGTATGCCCCCATCGTGACCCACTCTGCGTGTGCAAGATTCACGATGTCCATCATGCCAAACACGATCGCGAGGCCAAGAGCGACCAAAATTAACAAAGATACATAATTCAAAATATTCAATAGTCCTAACATATCATCTCCAAAAGCGAAATTCTGAAGCCCGGGGTGCCTCCAACACTCGCCACCCTGCATCGGTATGCCAAAGCGTCTAACCCACAAGGCAGGCCATTCTGTTCAGTGGCGCACCCTGATGGCGCGCAACTCAAATATCACAATACATTGTTAATCCAAAAACAGGCAAGCACAAATTCACAATGTATTGTGAATTTTTAGGCGCACCTTCCGGGATACTCGATGTGCCCTGTCCTATCGAGTCCGCATGACCACAGAAAAATTTATCGAGGCCCTCGGAAATGAGATCCGCGCGCGCCGCAAGATGAAGAAACTTACCCAGGTCGGTCTCGCGCTCCGCGCCAACGTCCATCCGAACACCGTCTCGTTAATTGAGCGTGCTCAAATAGTCGCGAAAATCGACGCGTTGCTCGTTCTCTCTGCTGCTCTCGATACCCCTCTCTCGCAATTGCTCAAGGGCGCGGAAGACCGCTTGAACCTTCGCTAAACTCACCACGCTTCTGCCGCTCAGAGCTCATGAAAACATCATGAGCCGCTCCCGACGGGAGCTCGCAACCACATCTCCCCCATTCATCCTCTGCGCCACGCACATCCCCAGCCACCTCATGACGAGATTCAGGGGCCCGTGAGCGTGTATTGACGCAGGGAACGATAGCCTTCCACGCGCCGTGTGCGCTCAGCCAGCCAATTTATTGTCAGGGAATCTACGAGGCAGATATAGTGCTGTCAATCCGCGTGACGCTGGTGTTTACCCGAAGAATACGTAGAAAATAGGGTCCCCGTGCGAGCAACGCGCTTAGACCAGACCTCCACCTTCGGATATTTATTATAATTAATTTTTCGCTCTTCGCCGTAGCGCTTTGTAACCCGGTGCAAGCGAAATCGAGCGTCAGCAATCCAAGCCTCCATTCCCTGACCACCGCGCCAAACCACGTCAGCACACGTCGCGATCCACATGCAAATCAAGCTCGGAATCCAGCACGAGCTTTTGCCTCAGCGCCGCACGCACCTTGCGCAACTGCGCCTCGGCCTCGTCCATATGCGCGAGCATTAATCGCTCGACGGCCTGCGCATCACGCCGCCTTGCGGCATCCAAGATCGCGCGATGTGCGGCGACAGTCGTCCGCCCAAACGCTTGATAGTCCCGCTGCGTGACGTTCCCTGCCACGATCACCAGTGAGTGCAGCATCTGGTTAATGATCTGGCAAAGGCAACGCAAAAACGCGTTGGGATGCGCGGCAGCAAGCACGTCGTGAAAATGAATGTCCTCGCAACGTTGATCAAGCGCTTGCTCGTGACCGACCACGAATGGTTCACACACTGAAATGCTGCGCTCGAGTGCTTCGAAATCCGTATCCGTCAAATACGCCACTGCGCCCGCGGCCACCATGGGCTCAAGCGTGCGCCTCACCGCATAAATGTCCTCCAACGTGATCTGTTCAAAAAACAGATAGTTCTGCAGCGACTGGAACGCCCGCGCAAGCGGCACACGAGTAATTGTCGCTCCGCCCTCGGGCCCAGTGCTCAAGCTAACAAGCCCCTGTACCTCCAGCGCCTTGAGTGCATCGCGCATCGAGCCACGACTGACGTTGAACATTTGCTGCAGCTCGGCTTCCTTACTCAGACGCTTGCCGGGCCGAGCCCGACCGTCGTTGATCCACCCTTTGATCGAATCGGCTACCTGATCGCCACGCTTGGTCGTGCGCGGGCCGCGCCTGTCCGGCTGCACCAACTGTATCTTGCGCGTTGTCCGTTGTCGTCCTGCCATGTCCATCAGTCCGTGGTTAGTCTTCGGCATTTCCTAACGGCGCCATTATCGGACATCCGCAAATCACCTGGCGAGAATCAGGTCTCGCTGCCGTCCATACCCTCCCAACCTTGGGAGGTAGCGGGCATCGCCGAGAATGCCTACGCTGCAGATCAATCAGTACGGATATGGCGTGAGCGTGGTTTCCATACTGCTCCACTGTGCTGCGCCAGTGCGCCATTGGGGAAGATCGCATATGCCCAACTCATCGCAAGGATCGCAACAATCTCCCACTGTATCGGCGCTCAAGGCAAGCCTCTCGGCGTTTGGCCTGGACCTTGACCGGCTTACTTCACAGATGCGCACGCATCGTGAGGCAGCCGATCGCACCGGGCAAATCCCTGATGCATTCTGGCAATCCGATGCGGTACGGGCGCTAAACCTGAACCTCGTTCCGCAGGAGTACGGCGGATGCCCGCAGGCCCAATCGCTCGTCTCGCGCGTCATGCTAATGGAGCATCTTGGGTACGCGGATGCGGCGCTTGCGCTCGCCCTTCCTGGCCCGGGACTGGCCATGCCGCCGGTTCTTGCGCTTGCCAACCGTAAGCAGCAGGCGGCATTCTTCGCGCACTTTCAAAGCGATACGCCACGCTGGGGCGCATTTGCGATCACCGAGCCCGACTGCGGATCCGACGCGACAGCCATGCGCACGTCGGCACGCAAGACGGCTCATGGCTGGGTCCTTAACGGAACCAAGTGCTTCATCACCAATGGTGCACGTGCTGACACCGTTATCACGTTTGCAACGATCAATCGAAACGCGGGCCGCTTCGGTATCAGGGCGTTTCGCGTCCAACACGACACTCCGGGTTTCGCGGTGACGCGCATCGAACGCATGGTCGGCTTGCGCGTGACCCAACTGGCTGTGCTGTCCTATACCGACTGCGAGGTGCCAGACGACGCTCGGCTCACGCACGACCATGAGACGCCGCTTAGCGATGCGTTCTCAGGCGCACAACAGTCGTGGGACTATTTTCGGCCGCTTCTGTCCGCCGTAATGATCGGCGCCTGTCGACGCGTACGCGATGACCTCGCCACCTATCTCGAAGCAGGCGCACGTCCCGTCAATCTGCACTGCGGCGCGAGCAACGTACGAGCGAGTCTTTTGGAGCTCGACCGGCATATCACGACAGCTTATCTGCTCTGCCATCACGCTGCATGGCACGCAGACCAAGGCAGCACAAGCGCCATGCATGCTTCGATCGCAAAGGCGTACGCCGCGCGCATGATCGCGCACGTCACTCGTACGGCCCTCACGCTCGTTGGTCTGGACGGCATCGCCAGTTTCCCGTCGCTGGAGCAAAGCTGCCGAGATGCCAAAGCGTTCGACATCATGGAAGGTACCGGAGACATGCAACGCCTGATGATTGCTCGAGCCGCCCAGCGTGCGTCACGCCCGCCGTGGGAGACGATCCAACCCAGTGCGTCCGTGCATCGCCCCGCATGCACGTGAGCATGATTTCGTCTTAGAACCGTTACAGGAGACTTTCATGAGCTCTCGTCTCGAATCAAGTCGTCACGGCGATATCCCCGCCTCGGTCAAAACTTGCCTGCTATCAGTGCTGGGCACCCATCTGAGCGCCGACCTCATCAACAACGATACGAATCTGTTCGATCTGGGTGTCGATTCCATGAACATGACCGATCTTCTGCTCAAGCTCGAGCAACGCTTCGGATTTGTTCTGGACCCCGAAGATCTGTCCAGCGACCTATTTATACGGTTCGACAATCTCGTCGCGTTCGTCGCTTCCCATGTTTCATCGAGCTGACTCCACGAGCGCCGAGCCTCGAATCGTTGCCACCGCGCAATACGTGCCGCTTCGGTGTCACGCAGACCGCGCGGTAGCCGAGACGGTCTCGTCCGCACAACCGAGCGCGCTCGACATTGTCATGCACGCGCTCTACGCCGATACGCTGCGGTGGCGCGCTCAATGCGCGCCATGCGGCGACAACTGCTCGATGACCGACGCCACCTTTCGGCCAGACAATCGAATCGCAACCGAAACGAATTTGTCGCTGTCGGACATGGCGCTACGCGCGGCGCGCATGATCTATCCCAATGCACCAACGCAGCCCGGCCCTGACCAGATCATCGTTTGCACGACAAGCTTCGAACATGATTTGGCCTTGTCCTGCGCAGGACGCTTGCATAGCGAACTCGGCTCCAGCCGCGCGCCCTTCGCGATCGGGCAACTCCAGGATGTGTCGTTTCTGACCGCGGTGGACGTGGCGCTTGCGATGATGGACACGGACAACACACTGAACACCGTTCTGATTGTCGCGGCCGAGTGTTGGCATCGCGCCTTGTCCCGGCAGGTCAGCCCGCGGATCTCGCTTGCAGACGGCGCTGCTGCCGTGCTGATCGCTCGCAGCTCCATGCCAGGATGGCGTGTCCGCGGTCTTTCGATCTGCACGCCCGGTACGCAACTGAGTTGTGAGGAAACCGTAAATACAGGCCTCGCTTCAACCACACTAGTCGGGGCGATCAACAAGTCATTGTCACGCGCCGCACTTCGTGCCGCGCAAATCGACTGGATTCTTCCACCTACAGCCGACAGCGCCATCATTCGCGCCGTCTGTGCCCAATGCCAACTGGCCCCTGAGCGCGTCAGAAGCCTGGGCGACAGCCGCCAAAGCCATCTATGTGCGGCACAGACACCGGCACGCCTTGATGACCTGCTCGGTGTGATTTCGCCACGTGATGATCAGCGTGTGCTTGTGTGGTCCACGGGATTTCAAGGCCAAAGTGCCTGCGCAATCCTCGAATTCCGGGGTGTGCACTCATGAGAACGCACCCTTTCTCGATTTCAGGCGTCGCTCACAGCCTTCCGGAGCGCATCGTCAACGTGCAGCAGTGGGCATCGCGCTGTGGTCTGCCTGCTTCGCGCGTTATCGCTTTGCGCGCTCATGGCGCCACGCATTTTTATGATGCCGCGGGCGAGTCGCCCGTCAGCCTTGCCGAACGTGCTGTCACGACGCTATTACGCGACACCTCAACCCCGGGTTCTGCAATTGATGCACTCGTCTATACACATACGATCCAGACGAGCGTACTCGCGCCGCCCGCCGGTAGCGCTCATCACATTCAGCACCGCGCTGGACTCACTCACGCGTTGACGTTCTCCATCACGCAGCAGCAGTGCGTGTCGCCGATGGCAGCTATTCGCGTCCTGCTCACGCTTGCCGCCCGAGAACCCTCCATCGAACGTGCGATCGTCGTATGCGCCGACGTCATCGGCTCCGGGTGCGATCAATTGCGCGCAATCCATGACCTCGCATTGCATAGTGACGGAGCGTGCGCCTTGCTGCTCGAGCGCTGCGCGCAACGCAACATCATCAACGGTTTGCACTTGTATACCGACGCGCGCTTTTCTCGCGGCACTGATAAGAGCTTGCAGCCGATCGCGGACGATCGGTATTACTGGTCCGCGTTCACGACCATGCGCGCAGCGATCCGCCGAGCCGGCATCACGACGGGCGATATCGCCCACGTGTTTCCGCACCACGTGAATCTACCGGGATGGACGCGGTTGATGACGATGCTCGACATTCCGCAAACGCGACTATTCGTGCCGAACTTCGCCGCGCTTGGCCACGTATTCGGAGCGGACCCGTTCATCAATTTTCAGACTTGTCGCGCACAAGCCGACGAGTGGTCCTTGCTTTTTTCCAGCGGCCTTGCCGGTTGCTTCGGCGCCATGGTGATTCATCACTAACACGCGTCAACTCATCAACCAGACACCAATGGTCTTACCATGCGAAACATACTCGATCTCGTACTCACCGCTGCGCGGCATGCGCCCGATTCGCCAGCAATCGTCTTCGCGAGCACCAGTCTGAGCTACCAGGAACTGGCAACGCGCGCCAGCACACTCGGCCGTGGCCTCGTCTCGATAGGACTCGTGCCGGGCTCACGAGTCGGCATCTTCCTGGACAAGCGCATCGAAACGGTTGTCTCGCTGCTTGGTGCGGCCGCCGCCCAATGCGTGTTCGTTCCCATCAATCCGCTTCTGAAGCCTCAGCAGGTCGCCCATATTCTGCGTGACTGCGGTGCGAGCTGCCTGATTACGAGCGCATTGCGCGCGCGCCTGCTCGCCGAAAACGGGTTGTCTGGCGTGCCGCATACGATCCTGATCGACTCAATCGATGTGACCGAGCATGCGTCGCACGGGAATGACTGCGTTCACAGCTGGAGTGCGTGCGTCAGTGCGCACGCTTTCGGCCCGCTGAGCGACACAGGATCCACAGCAGAAACGACAATCGACACGGACCTGGCAGCTATTCTGTACACATCGGGCTCTACCGGCTTGCCCAAAGGCGTGATGCTCAGTCATCGCAATCTGCTCGAGGGTGCGTGGAGCGTCGCTCACTATCTGCAACATACGCGCTCTGACCGGATTCTCGCGGCGCTGCCGCTCAGCTTCGATGCGGGTCTGAGTCAGCTCACATCCGCGTGGGCGGCCGGCGCCGCCGTTGTCCTCGTCAATTATCTGAGCCCGCAAGACGTAATCGACGCCTGCACGCGCGAACGTATCACCGCCCTCACGGGCGTGCCACCGCTATGGATGCAATTAACGCGCGCGAGCTGGCCGCACGCGGCACGCACCACACTGCGCTATTTCGCCAACACTGGTGGCCGACTACCCGTTCCGACATTGCACCGCCTGCGCACGCTCTTTCCCCAGGCAAAACCTTACTTGATGTATGGGTTGACCGAGGCATTCCGCTCCACCTACCTCGATCCGTCCGAGGTCGACCGCCGCCCTGACTCGATCGGCAAGTCCGTGCCCAACGCGCGAATCCTAGTCGTGCGTCCGGACGGCGCACCTTGCGCTCCCGGCGAGACGGGCGAGCTCGTCCATGTAGGCGCGTGCGTGACAATGGGCTACTGGAACGATCCGGCTCGAACGGCCGCGCGCTATCGGCCCTCGCCCGAAGCCAAGCCGGGCGGAGCCATACCGGACACTGCCGTGTGGTCGGGGGACCTCGTACGTCGCGACGAAGAGGGCTTTCTCTACTTCATTGCGCGCAACGATGCGCAAATCAAGTGTTCCGGCTACCGGATCAGCCCAGAAGAAATCGAAGAGACCGTGCACCGCAGCGAACTGGTGACCGAAGCGGTCGCCGTGGGCGTGCCCGATGATGCGCTGGGCGAGGCCATAGCGCTCGTTGTCGTGCCGGCGGTCGAACCCTTTGTCCCACAAACACTCATGGCATGGTGCGTGCAACACCTACCGGGCTACATGGTGCCGAAGCACATCGTCGTGCAAACCGATGTGCCGCGCAACGCAAACGGAAAATTTGATCGCCCAGCACTGCGAAATGCGCTCGTCCAATCCACAGCTCAAGACCAAGCGAGGTCCGTATGAGTGCATCGTTGATCAACCGTAGCAGCGTCTTGCCAGCCGAGGGCATCGACGTCGCCCGCTTGGCTCACTGTGCCGGATCGACGCCTTTTTTTGCATACGCGCGCGCGGCGATCGACGCCCGTGTGCTCCTGTTGCGCGCAAAGCTGCCGACTTCGGTCCATTTGCATTACTCCATCAAGGCTAACCCGATGCCGGCGCTCGTGCATCATCTGGCAACCCGCGTCGATGGGTTTGATGTCGCATCCGCTGCAGAGATGGCGCTGGCGCTTAACGCAGGCACACCGCCCGATCAAATCGGCTTTGCAGGGCCGGGTAAGGCGCGCGACGAGCTGCGACGGGCGGTGGCCAACGGTGTGAACGTTCATATCGAGTCCGCCACTCAACTGCATTTGGTGACCGCGATCGGTTGGGAACTGGGCGTGCAGCCGAAGGTCACCCTTCGCGTGAACCCGGACTTCCACGTCGGCCACAGCGGCATGCGCATGGGCGGGGGTGTCGCCCAGTTCGGCGTTGACGTCGAACAAGTGCCGGCATTGCTGCAGGAACTTGCCGCGCGCGAGGTGACATTGGCCGGTTTTCACATCTTCTGGGGATCGCAGTGCCTGCACGCACCCACCATCGTCAAAGCGCAGCAACACAGCGCGGAGCTTGTTATAAAGCTTGCCCGCGATTTACCGACACCGCCCCGATATGTGAATCTCGGCGGCGGTTTCGGTATCCCCTATTTCGACGGCGATAAGCCGCTTGATCTGGATGCGGTCACCCAGCCCATGCATACGTGGCTCGCACAGCTCCAACGGGCGTTGCCCGGGGCTGTGCCGGTGCTTGAGCTTGGGCGCTACTTGGTTGGAGAAGCGGGTATCTACGTATGTCGCATTATTGACCGTAAAGTCTCGCGCGGCACCACCTTCCTCGTCACCGATGGCGGTCTGCATCACCATCTGGCGGCCTCCGGTAATTTTGGACAAGTGTTGCGCCGCAATTTCCCGGTGCTGCTCGGCAATCGGCTCAACGATCTACCGGTCGAGCGGTGCCACATCGTCGGATGCTCGTGCACGCCGCTCGATCGCATCGCCGACGATGTGCTGCTCCCGCGCGCGCAAATTGGCGACTTCGTGGTGGTGCTGCAATCAGGCGCCTATGCCCGCTCGGCAAGTCCCAGGGACTTCCTCGGCCACCCCGAGGCAATCGAGATGCTCGTCTGAATTCCATACACGGAGAACTGCGATGCACCAGCCCGACTTTTCGTTACCCGACCTTGCGCCATACTCGTGGCATCTGTCCGAGGATCAGCGCGCGCTCGTCGCGGCAAGCCAGCGTTTTGCTCGCGAAAAGCTTGAACCGCTGCTCTCACAACCTCCGTCGGAAAAGGCTTGGCACGAAATCGTCGAGCAAGCGGGTGCACTCGATCTGGGTACCATGATTTTGCCGCTGGAGCTCGGCGGCATGGCCATCGGCCACCACGATCTGTCCTGCACTCTCGGCGCGCTGGCCTGCGGGCCTATCGAGCGCGTCGTGCAATTGACGCAGAGCATTCCTGCACTCATGACGCTGCGCGCGTATGATGCGCTTCAGTCGCTCGGCTTTGCCCGAATCGGCGAATACTTCGACGGCACGCGCCCGATTGCGCTTACCGTGCCTGATTTTCGTACCGCCACGCTTTGGCGCCTGTGTGACCACACCAGCCCGTCAGCGCTGACATTGATTCCCGCGCCGGCTGCATCTGGCGTTACCCTGGTCGAATCGACGTGTGCCCCGTCCAGGCTCGCTCGGCAACACGTCGCCTGCCTTGGTGCACTGACGCTTGATCGGGCGCGCTGCGACGACGCTTTGTACGCCGCCGCGCTGGTCACGCTCGAGCGGCCTGACGCGCACGGCGTCTCGCCGACCCAGACGTGGCTTACCAACACCGCGCTCTATTTGTCGGCCCTGCTCTGCGGCGCCATGCAGCACGGCGTAACGTTTGCGCAGAGCTACGGGGCAGAGCGGCAGGCATTTCGCAAACCGTTGGTGATGCATCAACGTGTCGCTACGCGCTTGGCCGATATGCTTATTGCAGTGCAAGGCACGCAACTCTTTGTGCGCATGCTCGCGCTTGCCCAGCCCGGCACATCATTGGCACTGGTGCGCCAACTAGCCCGACATGTCGCAGCCGAATCTGTTGAATTCACGCACGAGCTCGTTCAGTTCTGCGGTGCCCATGGCTATGTCGAGGGACTGGCGCCTGCTGCGCGCCTGACAACATGTCACTGGTTTGCCTTGTTGCTCAGGCAAGTCGATGCAGCGCTCGGCGAGCTCGATAGTCTGAGCTCACCCCGCTCGGTAACGGGAGCCTAGCCATGAGCGAGGAGAAACGCCCCCGCCGGCATTGCAACTCAGCCTCCAGGGTTTCCGCGAGATCGTCGATTGGTTGCTGGCTGCGCGATGCAAATTCCGAAGACGTTCGCGATATCACGCACTGGCTTGCGCGCCCGGAGATCGCGCAGTGGTTCGATTTCGGACTGGGTCGACAAGGATTGAGCGCACTCGCCGTTCAGGCGATGGTGCAAAGCGAGCGGCACCGCATACGCGTATTTGGCTCACTCGGAACGGCCGAACCGAGCGGTCTGGTGGCGATTAGCGATATCACGCATCGCTTCGGTTTGGGCTCGTTCTGGGTGCTGCGTGACCCTTTGCGCCCCACTTGCGCGAACATGACGTTCGACGCTTCCCGACGCGTGCTGCGCGATGGCTTCGAGCTCGATCGGCTGCACTGCATTAGCGCCTGGGCCGTTCAGACAAATGTGCGATCACAACGCCTACTCACACGGCTGGGTTTTTGCCTGATCGGCCTGCAGCGCAACTGCCATGTCATCGCCGGCCAGCGCGTGGGGCGTCTACTCTACGATCTGCTCCCGGACAATCTCGCCTGACGCGCGCCACGATGTCGCCAATCATTACAGCACTCAGTACCTATGTGCCGCCCGCCATGGCGCTCACGCGCGCGCCGCGATCGGCAGAGGCTGCGCGCACCGCGTCGCACACTACGACCCGCACCGGCTGGGATGCCTGGATCGAGTCCTGGCGCTCTGACTTCGGCGCATTCGATACACCTGTGGCCGGCGTCGATGACGTTATCGATCACCACGCGCGGCCGCTTCGTATTCCCGTTGAACGCGACGAGCAGCTATCGGGGCTCACCGTGCGCGTGGCCAAGGAGATACTCGCCATCCGGCATCCGGCTGCTGTCCCCATCGATATCATCGTGTTTTGTCACAGCAGCGTCGATGAGCACGTATCGACTACAACGGCGGGGCGCCTGGCAAGCGTGGTGGGCCCGCCATGCTTTGCGTTTTCCATCTCCCAGCAGCACAGCGTCTCGCTATTTTCCGCCTTGCAGCTCGTCCGGGACCTGATGGTCGCTGAGTCCGATGTGCAGTGTGCGCTGATTGTCGCGGCAGAAAAATGGACACCACCGTTTTCACGATGGACCGGGCAGGGGGCAGCGCAAGGGGATGCCGCAGCTGCCGCTTTGCTTGAGCGGGCCACGGCAACAACCCGCGGCTTTCGCGTGATGGACGCGCAAGCGCGTCAATGCCCGGTGCGGCCCGGCCACCCGTTTGGCCAACGCTCATATTTCGATTCCGCCTCGGAGCGGACTGTGCTGGAACTCATTGACGCGATGCTCGCGCAACACGCGCTCGCGGCGTGCGATGTCACTGGCATCGGACAGGATCTCAATCCGGCACCTACCGAGCGCGTATCGCATCATCTGGACATGAAGGCGCGCGCCCACGCGCGCTGTCATGATGCGCACCTCGGTGCAGCAGAACCAATTATCCAACTGAGCGAGAGGCTCACGGACAACACACTGCCTACACACGATCCTGTCCTGATATGGGGGATGAGCTTGTGCGGCTACGTGGGCTGCGCATTGCTCGACGCGCGCGGTGCGCCTGCCATCTCGCGTGAGCCCGGTCGGAGCAATCGATGACGGACGTGTCGATCGGTATTCCGTATGTCGCATACTATCTGCCCGAGCGTGTCGACACGGTCCGGGCATGGGGCCGCCGTACGCGCCAGCCCGACACGATCATCGCAAAGCTCGAACGATCAGGCGTGTGCGATTTTCACGTGGCATATGAGCAAAGTGCGCTAAGCCTCGCGGTCAAAGCCGTCGAGTCGTTGTTGTGCACCGCGCCGATCGCACCAGACTCGATCGACTATCTCGTGTACACCCATACGCTGCAAGGCAGCATCGCGCCGCCGCCGCAGTCGCTGCCGCGCGCGCTATGCGAGCGATTTGGATTCACCCGCGCGCAGTCGTTTTCGTTTGCCCAACAGCACTGCGCGTCCTCGCTCGGCGCGCTGCGCATTGTGCGCGCGCTATTCGCCGCGCACCGCTCGCTCAATCGCGTGCTGCTCGTCGGAGCAGACACGATGCCCATTGAGGCAGAGCGCCGCATGGGTACCTCCGCGCTTCTGGGCGACGGGGCGTTTGCCGCAACGATTGAGCGCCACGCCCATATCAACCGCCTTGTTGCGATAGCCACGCATGCCACCGGACAAGGTTGGCGCGGCATGCTTGACCAGGCCGATCCGAACTCCGTCGCCCAATACCAGCTTGCCGCCAGAAAGCTCATCACGCATCTCGCGAACAGCGCCCAGATCGCGCTAGCCGATGCGTGTAACATCTTGCCACCGCATCTCGACCTGCCGTCGTGGCAGCGGCTCGTCCAGTCGCTGGGTCTGCCACCTGCGCGTCTTTTTATTCGCAACTTCTCGCGCATCGCACACGTGACGGTGAGCGATCCCTTTATCAACCTTGCCGACTGCCATGCGCTCGCGCCAGGCACCCCGCTCATGCTCTACGCGCAGGGTGTTGGCGGCTTTTCCGCGGCAACGCTACTCATTCATTAGGCGCGCCGTTCGAATGCGGCCAGGGGCAAGCGCGCAACCTGAGTTCCGGATATAGCGAATACCGTTCCTGTGTGCTGGGTTGGTTGCTCGTTGATGTATCGCGACGCTAAATATTGATACCCACGATTGGCCCACACGGGTCTAAAATAACGTCAGGCAACACGCATATATCCGTCACGAGTAAAACAAGCGCCATTGCCAAACATTGTGTTGTTTGAGCCTGAATTTTGCGCGCATGGTCATCACGCGAGTCCGATGCGCGACGATTTTCTGCGAGGGACATCGGTGGATCAGATCTTTCCCTGCAGCGTGGGCAACACGCCCGTCGCGGCGCTGCAACCTTCACACGCGATTGCGCGATGGGCGCCACTGGCCACATCCTTTCTCGATACCGTGGATCTCTCGTCACTCATGAAACTCTTCGGTGACGTGGCCGCTACGTTAGGGTTTCCTCGTTTTGCTGTCAGCCGCCTTTCGCGCGCACGTGCTCGCTCGCGCGTAGCGATGGCCGTCGACACGCTTTGCACGCGCTATCCCGACAATTGGGTTTTTCATTATGCGAAGCACGACTATGGTCCGGTCGATCCCGTTCATCGCATGGCGCTCGTGCATGCCACACCCTATCGCTGGACCGATATAGCAGGGTTAAACCACATCGAGCAGCGCGTGCTCGACGAAGCGCGCGAGGCCGGATTAGTTGCGGTGGACTAGACTAAATCTGACAGTGGTTGGTTTTTCATGCTGGCGCGCATTGGCGCGAAGGGTGTAGCCCGT
>NZ_LOVM01000011.1:0-595 GCF_001523445.1 Burkholderia sp. ABCPW 11
TGATCTTCATCGACCAGCAGCCGCAGATGGCGTTCGGCGTGCAGTCGATCGATCGCCAGACGCTGAAGAACAACGTCGTCGGGCTCGCGAAGGCCGCGAAGGTCTTCAACATCCCGACCACGATCACGACGGTCGAAAGCGACAGCTTCTCGGGCCACACCTATCCCGAGCTGCTCGACGTGTTCCCGAACCAGAAGACGCTCGAACGCACGTCGATGAATTCGTGGGACGACCAGAAGGTGCGCGACGCGCTGGCCGCGAACGGCCGCAAGAAGGTGGTCGTGTCGGGCCTGTGGACCGAAGTCTGCAATACGACGTTCGCGCTGTGCGCGATGCTCGAAGGCGACTACGAGATCTACATGGTTGCCGACGCATCGGGCGGCACGACGCAAGCCGCACACGACTTCGCGATGCAGCGCATGGTGCAGGCCGGCGTGGTGCCGGTCACGTGGCAGCAGGTGATGCTCGAATGGCAGCGCGACTGGGCGCGCCGCGACTCGTACGACGCGGTGATGGCGATCGCGAAGGAGCATTCGGGCGCGTACGGGATGGGCGTCGACTACGCGTACACGATGGTCCACAAGGCGCCGCAGCG
>NZ_LOVM01000012.1:0-1490 GCF_001523445.1 Burkholderia sp. ABCPW 11
CTCGCGTCTGGTCGCCTGAACCGGAGCATACGCATGTCGGACTCCAATGCCCGTCAAGCGCCCGGCGAGGGCAAGCGCCTCACCGCCGGCCAGCCGTTGGGAAGAAAGTGTGTCGTCGGTAGATTCGCGCTGAATTCGTCGTGCCTCATTACGCCTGGAACGCAACATCGCGCTGTTGAGTGCACGGAGGTGTCGTGATCCGATGCGAACATGTACTGGCCCAACATGCTGCTGGACGAGATCCACGGCGGCAACTGAATTCAGACACGAGGGCAGCAGGCATGGTACTGGCTGCGATTGCTCAAGACAGAGTGGTATTGCATGCTCAACCGATATTGAGCCTGAATGGCGATGAAGAGCCGCTATATTGCGAGTGTCTGGTGAGAATACTTGGAGACCACAACCGAGTAACGTATCCGTCAGCGTTCATTAGCAGTCTGGAACGCCTTGGGCTCATGCGCTTCCTGGACCGCTACGTTGTCGGGATGGCCATTGAATTTATGGAGTCGAACATTGACTTTCGTCTGGGGGTCAATATTTCTGCGCAAAGTGCAAATGAGATCCAGTGGTGGGATTCAATCCTTCAGCGGCTTGCGGGAAGACCCGATATCGCTAGTCGCCTAGTCGTGGAGATTACCGAAACCACGCAACTGTCCCCCGTCTCGGGCCACGTGCTTGTTGAACGCTTGCAGCAGATCGGCTGCAGAATCGCCGTGGACGATTTAGGTGATGGATTCAGCATCGAGAACAGTGCAAGGATCGTGTCACCCGACGTCATCAAGATTTCCGGGCGGATGTTACCGAAAAATGGCTCCGATGAGGTACGTGTCGATCAGTTTGAAGAATTGGTAACTCGCGCGGGACGTCATGCACCGCAGATTGTGGTGGAGGGTATAGAAAGTGCCGAATTGCTGCGCGTTGCCGCGTTGGCCGGTGCAAATTGGGTGCAAGGCTACTACGTCGGAAGGCCTCGCCACTTGGGGAAAACGAAGAACTCGAATGGCCGATCAGTGAACCGATCGGTGATGCAATTCAAGCGCATTGCAGATGCTTTGATTGACCCCCATGTGGACGAAAAGACGCGTCGCGAAGTGGAAATTGCATATGCAGTTGGACTTGCGAGTGCGTTATACGGTCGACACTCTGCCATCGCGGCTGGTTTGCGCAGCAGCTTGATAAAAGTCACGCGCACGATGAAAGAGCGTCCGGTTGCTTCAGCACAATTGTTACGGTGTTTTGCCATGCTTGGTCGGCTCAATGGACACGGATTGGCTGGCTCAATAGGATCAAGAGTCAGCTCATGATTGTGCGACGACGGTACGCAGGGCAACGAACTTCTGTTATGAAAATTTTCTCAATCTAGAGGAATGCATGGCAAGGGCAGGGCACCACTCGAAATCTTGCACTAGCAAACGTCTCGTCGTCGGCGTGTCGCTGTTCGTGCGCGGCGCCGGCCAGTCGCTGTGGGAAAACGGCATTTTCCAGAACTG
>NZ_LOVM01000013.1:0-238129 GCF_001523445.1 Burkholderia sp. ABCPW 11
CTGACAGGAATATGAATTGCTTCATAAACCTGACTTACTTTAGTGTGAGACTCTTGATACTTTTGCTATCTGATCCGGGGATCAGCTCGCTTCCATCAAGCGCCCACACTTATCGGCTGTTAATTTTTAAAGAGCATTCTGCGAGGAATCCTGAACCCCTCAGCAGCGCTGCGTTTTCAGCAGCAGAGAAGCGAGATTATGAACCGTGTTTCGCAGCGCGTCAACTACTTTCTGCACGACATCGTTGCGACTGCGGGGTCATCTTCCTGCGCCGTCGGGGCTCGCTACTTCCGAACCCCAACAGCACCGCTTCCCTTCCTCCCGCGCTGCGTTTCCGTTAGCGCGAAAGAGGCGTGATTCTATGCATCCGCCCCCTTCCGTGCAAGCTCTTTGTGAAGAAAGTTCGAAAAAGCCCCCGTGCGCTGCCGCGCACGGGGGCTTTTGAAGAACCGAGCGAAGCAATCACGCCGAGAATCGATACAGAGCAGTCACCGGATACCTACCGCGGTGCGCGGCGCCCGCCGATCAACGGTGCTTGAACACCGGCTTGCGCTTCTCGACGAATGCCGCCATCCCTTCCTTCTGGTCTTCGGTTGCGAACAACGAATGGAACAATCGCCGCTCGAAGTGGACGCCTTCGGCCAGCGTCGTCTCGTACGCGCGGTTCACCGACTCCTTGACCATCATGACCGCCGGCAGCGAGAACTCGGCGATCGTCGTCGCGGCGGCAATCGCCTCGTCGAGCAGCTTGTCGGCCGGCAGCACGCGCGACACGAGCCCGGCACGCTCGGCTTCGGCGGCGTCCATGAAGCGCGCGGTCAGGCACATGTCCATCGCCTTCGCCTTCGATACCGCGCGCGGCAAACGCTGCGTGCCGCCCGCACCCGGCATGACGCCCAGCTTGATTTCCGGCTGACCGAATTTGGCCGTGTCCGCCGCGAAGATGATGTCGCACATCATCGCGAGCTCGCAGCCACCGCCCAGCGCAAAGCCCGAAACCGCAGCAATGATCGGTTTGCGGATCTCGCGGACCGTCTCCCAGTTGCGCGTGATGTAGTCGCCCCGATAGACATCCATATAGGAGTAGGCCGCCATCATGCCGATGTCCGCGCCGGCAGCGAATGCCTTCTCGCTCCCGGTCACGACGATCGCGCCGATATCGTCGTCCGCATCGAACGCCTTCAGCGCAGCACCCAGCTCGTCCATCAGCGCATCGTTCAGCGCATTCAGCGCCTTCGGACGGTTCAGCGTCACCAGACCGACACGCCCGCGGGTCTCCACCAGGATGTTCTCGTAAGCCATCTATTTCTCCTCGATCAATGAAATGAGAAACGCCTCGCACATGCGAATAGTTTGATGCTACCATTCTCCGACCAACCGGTCGGTTAATTAATCGATCCGATCCCTCTCAACGTTCATCAGGCCGCCGCCATGACCCATGCCCTGTTCACGAAGCACGAAGACACGCTGAAACACGCACTCGCCGCCATCGAGAGCCGCGGGTACTGGAGCCCGTTCGCCGAAATGCCGAGTCCCAAAGTGTACGGGGAAAGTGCAAGCGCGGACGGTGAGGCCGCGTTCAAGTCGCACCTCGACAAGACCTTCGTGCTCGACCAGCCGGCGTCCGGTGAAACGGTCGGCGCCGAGCGCTCGCCGTACGGCATCGCGCTGGGCGTCCGGTATCCGAAATCGACGCCCGACGCCCTGATCGCTGCCGCAGCGGCCGCGCGGCGCACGTGGCGCGAAGCCGGCCCGAGCGCGTGGGTCGGCGTCAGCCTCGAAATCCTCGCGCGCCTGAACCGCGCAAGCTTCGAAATTGCCTACAGCGTGATGCACACCACGGGGCAAGCCTTCATGATGGCGTTCCAGGCCGGCGGCCCGCACGCGCAGGACCGCGCCCTCGAGGCAGTTGCCTATGCGTGGGACGAACTGCGCCGCATCCCGGCCGATGCGCACTGGGAAAAGCCGCAAGGCAAGAACCCGCCGCTCGCGATGCACAAGCGCTATACGATCGTGCCGCGCGGCACGGGCCTCGTGCTCGGCTGCTGCACGTTCCCGACCTGGAACGGCTACCCGGGCCTGTTCGCCGATCTGGCAACCGGTAATGCCGTGATCGTCAAACCGCATCCGGGCGCGATTCTGCCGCTCGCCATCACGGTGCGGATCGCCCGCGACGTGCTGCGCGAAGCCGGGTTCGACCCGAACGTCGTCACGCTCCTCGCGACCGAACCCAACGATGGCGCCCTCGTCCAGGATCTCGCGCTGCGCCCGGAGATCAAGCTGATCGACTTCACCGGCAGCACGCAGAACGGCACGTGGCTCGAACGCCATGCCCATCAGGCGCAGGTCTACACCGAGAAAGCCGGCGTCAACCAGATCGTGATCGACTCGACCGACGACCTGAAGGCCGCCGCCAAGAACATCGCGTTCTCGCTGGCGCTGTACTCCGGCCAGATGTGCACGGCACCGCAGAACATCTACGTGCCGCGCGACGGCATCCGGACGGCCGACGGCCATGCGAGCTTCGACGACGTCGCACAAGCGATCGCGATTGCCGTGCAAAAACTCACCGGCGACCCGGCACGCTCGGTCGAACTGATCGGCGCGATCCAGAACGACGGCGTGACCGCGCGTATCGACGACGCGCGCAAACTCGGCCGTGTGCTCGCGGACAGCGTGCCCCTCCAGCACCCCGCTTTCCCCGATGCGCGCGTGCGTACCCCCCTCGTGCTGCAACTCGACGTGGCCGACCGCGAGAAATTTACGCAGGAGTGGTTCGGCCCGATCTCGTTCGTGATCGCAACCGACTCGACCGCGCAATCGCTCGATCTGGCCGGTGCAATCGCCGCCGAGCATGGCGCACTGACCCTCTCCGTCTACAGCACCGACGACGCAATCGTCAACGCCGCACACGACGCAGCGGTGCGTGGCGGCGTCGCGCTGTCGATCAACCTGACGGGCGGCGTATTCGTCAATCAGTCGGCCGCGTTCTCCGACTTCCACGGCACGGGCGCGAATCCAGCCGCCAACGCCGCGCTGGCCGACCCGGCATTCGTCGCCAACCGGTTCCGCGTGGTTCAAAGCCGCGTCCATGTTGCCCCGAAGGCAGTACCTGCGGAAGCTGGCCAGACGGCATAACCCGAATGGCCGACGTGCAAACGCCGCCACGTTCTCTACCATGAACGAATCCGCCACCCGGCGGGTTCGTCACTCACCGATACGCTCATGACAGACGCCTACATCTGCGACGCGATTCGCACTCCCATCGGCCGCTACGGCGGCGCCCTGAAAGATGTCCGCGCCGACGACCTCGGCGCGGTGCCGCTCAAGGCGCTGATCGAGCGAAACCGCGACGTCGACTGGGCAGCGATCGACGACGTGATCTACGGCTGCGCGAACCAGGCCGGCGAGGACAACCGCAACGTCGCGCGCATGTCCGCGCTGCTGGCAGGCCTGCCCACCGCCGTGCCGGGCACGACGCTGAACCGACTGTGCGGCTCCGGAATGGATGCGGTCGGCACGGCAGCGCGCGCGATCAAGGCAGGCGAAGCGCGCCTGATGATCGCAGGTGGCGTCGAGAGCATGACGCGCGCACCGTTCGTGATGGGCAAGGCCGCGAGCGCGTTCGCGCGCCAGGCCGACATCTTCGATACGACGATCGGCTGGCGTTTCGTCAATCCGCTGATGAAGCAGTTGTATGGGGTCGATTCGATGCCGGAGACGGCCGAGAACGTTGCGGTCGATTACCACATCAACCGCGCGGATCAAGACCTGTTCGCGCTGCGCAGCCAGCAGAAGGCCGCGCGGGCACAGCAGGACGGTACGCTCGCCGAGGAAATCGTACCGGTCACGATTGCGCAGAAGAAGGGCGATCCCGTGGTCGTGTCGCGTGACGAGCATCCGCGCGAGACGTCGCTCGAAGCGCTCGCGAAGCTGAAGGGCGTCGTGCGCCCGGACGGCTCGGTCACGGCCGGCAACGCGTCGGGCGTCAACGACGGCGCCTGCGCGCTGCTGCTCGCCAATGCGCAGGCGGCCGACCAATATGGCCTGCGCCGCCGCGCGCGCGTCGTCGGGATGGCGACGGCCGGCGTCGAGCCGCGCGTAATGGGCATCGGTCCCGCGCCGGCCACGCAGAAGCTGCTGCACCAGCTCGGCATGCGCATCGACCAGTTCGACGTGATCGAACTGAACGAGGCGTTCGCGTCGCAAGGTCTCGCGGTGCTGCGCATGCTCGGCGTCGCCGACGACGATCCCCGCGTGAACCCGAACGGTGGTGCGATCGCGCTCGGCCACCCGCTCGGCGCATCGGGCGCGCGGCTCGTCACCACGGCGCTCCATCAACTCGAGCGTACCGGCGGCCGCTTCGCGCTCTGTACGATGTGCATCGGCGTCGGCCAGGGCATCGCGCTCGCGATCGAACGCGTGTAACCGACGCGCCGCGCGCCTATAACGAAGTCATGAAGGAGACACTGCATGTCCTATCAGGCGATCCAGCTGGATATCGATCAGGCCGCGCGCGTGGCCACGATCACGCTCAACCGCCCCGACAAGCTGAACAGCTTCACACGGGCGATGCATCGCGAACTGCAATCGGCGCTCGATGAAGTCGAAGCGGCCGGCGCACGCGCACTGATTCTGACGGGTGCGGGACGCGGCTTTTGCGCGGGCCAGGACCTCGCCGATCTCGACTTCACGCCAGGCGCGTCCACCGACCTCGGCACGCTGATCGACGAGCATTTCAATCCGCTGATCCGCCGCCTGCAGCGTCTGCCGATTCCCGTGATCGCCGCCGTCAACGGAACGGCGGCCGGCGCCGGCGCAAATCTCGCACTTGCGTGCGACCTGGTGTTCGCTGCCCGCTCGAGCAGTTTCATCCAGGCCTTCGTCAAGATCGGGCTCGTGCCCGATTCGGGCGGCACGTGGTTCCTGCCGCAACGCGTCGGCATGGCACGCGCGCTGGGGCTCGCGCTGACCGGCGACAAGCTCGGCGCCGAACAAGCCGAACAGTGGGGCCTGATCTGGCGCGCGGTCGACGACGACGCGCTCGTCGCCACGGTCCGCCAGCTTGCCACCCAGCTCGCGCAGCAGCCGACGCTCGCCATCGCATCGATCAAGCAGTCGATGCGAGACAGCGTCACGAACACGCTCGATCAGCAGCTCGACCTCGAGCGCGACCTGCAGCGCAAGCTCGGCCAGTCGGACGACTATGCGGAAGGTGTGAAGGCCTTCATCGAGAAGCGCGTGCCGCGCTTCGAAGGGCGTTGACATGATGAACGCCACCGCCACGCTCGACCCCGATTCGCTTGCCCGCGCCACCGCGCAGGCCATGTACGACGCCGACGCCTGCAGCCGCGCGTTCGGCATGGAAATCGTCGAAGTACGCGCCGGCTACGCCCGCCTGCAGATGCGCGTGCGGCCCGAATTCCTGAACGGGCACCAGACCTGTCACGGCGGAATCATCTTCACGCTCGCCGATTCGACGTTCGCGTTCGCGTGCAACTCGTACAACCTGAATGCGGTCGCGGCCGGCTGCTCAATCGAATTCCTGCGCCCCGTGCACGGTGGCGACGTGCTGACGGCCGAGGCGGTCGAACAGGCGCGTGCCGGCCGCCACGGCATCTACGACATCCGCGTCACGAACCAGACAGGCGACACGATCGCGATGTTTCGCGGCAAATCGGCCCAGATCAAGGGCACGGTCATCCCGGAAGACCGCTGACGTCGACGGCTCGCCCCATAACAAACACTGGAGACATGCATGACTACCCCGCTACCGCTCGAGCCGATCGAGACCGCCTCACGCGACGAGCTGACCGCACTGCAGCTCGAACGCCTCAAGTGGTCGCTCCGGCACGCGTATGACCACTCGCCCGTCTATCGCCGCAAGTTCGACGAAGCCGGTGTGCATCCGGACGACCTGAAAACGCTCGCCGACCTGTCGCGCTTTCCGTTCACGACCAAGGGCGATCTGCGCGACAGCTATCCGTTCGGGATGTTCGCGGTGCCGCAGGACCAGATCTCGCGCATTCACGCGTCGTCGGGCACGACCGGCAAGCCGACGGTCGTCGGCTATACGGCCGCCGACATCGATACGTGGGCGAATCTCGTCGCACGCTCGATCCGCGCCGCCGGTGCGCGCCGCGGCGACAAGGTCCACGTCAGCTACGGCTACGGGCTGTTCACGGGCGGGCTCGGCGCGCACTACGGCGCCGAACGCGCAGGGCTGACCGTGATCCCGTTCGGCGGCGGCCAGACCGAAAAGCAGGTACAGCTGATCCAGGATTTCCGGCCCGACATCATCATGGTCACGCCGAGCTACATGCTGTCGATCGCCGACGAGATCGAGCGCCAGGGTCTCGATCCCGTGCAGAGTTCGCTGCGCATCGGCATCTTCGGCGCGGAGCCGTGGACCAACGACATGCGCGTCGCGATCGAACAGCGGATGGGCATCGACGCGGTCGACATCTACGGGTTATCCGAAGTGATGGGCCCGGGCGTCGCGTCCGAATGCGTCGAGACCAAGGACGGCCCGACCATCTGGGAAGACCACTTCTATCCGGAAATCATCGATCCCGACACCGGCGAAGTGCTGCCGGACGGCCAACTCGGCGAACTCGTGTTCACGTCGCTGACGAAGGAAGCGCTGCCGATCGTCCGCTATCGCACGCGCGACCTCACGCGCCTGTTGCCGGGCACCGCCCGGACGATGCGCCGGATGGAGAAGATCACCGGCCGGTCGGACGACATGATGATCGTGCGTGGCGTCAACGTGTTCCCGACACAAATCGAGGAACAGTTGCTCAAGCAGCGCGCGCTCGCGCCGCACTATCAGATCGTGCTGACCAAGGAAGGTCCGCTCGACGTGCTGACGCTCAACGTCGAGCCGTGCCCGGAAACCGCGCCCGATACCGCGGCGATCCAGGCGGCAAAACAGGCGCTCGCGTACGACATCAAGTCGCTGATCGGCGTGACGGCCGTGATCAACGTGCTGCCCGTGAACGGCATCGAGCGCTCGGTCGGCAAGGCGCGCCGCGTCGTCGACAAGCGCAAGGGCTGAGGTCGCTCGCCGCGCATGCGGCGCGCAGCGGCCGATCCGCGCCTGCAAACGAAACAGCCCGGTCGGCCAATGCCGATCGGGCTGCTCGACTCCAAAGCGTCGTTCGACGTGACGCGCACAGCATTACGCGAACTGAAATCACATGGGCACACCGGCGATCAGACCGGCACACCCACGCGCACGAGGCGCGCCGTCAATGCCGCCGCTTCGTTCGCGCGCGACCGTCCTGCCAGCCGGCGCCGCCCGACATCACGAATTCGGGAACAGCAGCCACATCCTGCCGACCTGCTTCATCCGGCCGGCCAGATCACCGGCATCGTCGCCGAGCCCCCAGAAATAGTCTGCCCGCACGCCGCCCTTGATCGCCGAGCCCGTATCCTGCGCGAACACGAGCCGGTTCATCGGCGTATTCGTCAGCGGACGCGTGGTCTGCAGGAACACCGGCGTGCCGAGCGGGATCGACGACGGATCGACCGCGATCGAGCGCTCCGGGGTCAGCGGCACGCCGAGCGCGCCGATCGGGCCGTCCGCGCCGCCGTGCGGCGCATCTTCCTTGGTCGGCATGTCGCGGAAGAACACGAAGCGCGGATTCGTGTCGAGCAGCGCGTCGACGCGCGTCGGGTTCGCCTTCGCCCAGGCCTTGATGCCCTGCATCGTCGCCTGCGCGGGCGTCAGCTCGCCGCGATCGAGCAGCCACTTGCCGATCGAACGGTACGGCTGATTGTTGGTGCCGCCGAAGCCGACCCGCATCACCGAACCGTCGTCGAGCAGCACGCGACCCGAGCCCTGCACCTGCAGGAAGAATGCCTCGATCGGATCGTCGACCCACACGAGCTCGTTGCCGTTCAGGATGCCGGCGCGCTCGAGCTGCGCGCGTGCCGGCAGCGCGGCGCCCGCGCGATAGCCGGCCGGCCAGCGATAGAGCGCGTATTGATACGGGCCGCGGCGCACGCGCGACCCGTGCAGCAGCGGCTCGTAATAGCCGGTCACGAGCCCGTCGAGCGTCCCGTCGGTATTCGCGAGCTGGAACGGCGTGAAATACGTTTCGAAGAAGGTGCGTGCGCTGCTGACGTCGAGTTCGTCGAGCCGATCGGCGGCCGCGCAAGCGCGCGTCCAAGCCGGCTGGCGCGCGAGCCGCGCACAATTCTGCCGCAGCGCGGCCGTCGCGCCGATCAGCGAATCGTCCTGCCAGCCCGGCACCTGCTGCCACGCGACCGGCGTGAGCCGCTTCGCGGCGACCTGCCCCGGCACGATCGCCGCGCCGGTCGGCGGCTTCAGCGCGGAGGTTCGCGTCGGCGCGCCGCCGCACGCGGCGAGCAGCGCCGCCGCCGCGGTTGCGGCCATCCACCCGGCCAGCCGGGGCCCAAACCACATACAATGTCCGTTCTTGATGGAAACCGCCATGTCAGATTTTCTCGACCAATATCCGATGCTCATCTTCGCGCTCGAAGCCTTCGTAGCGCTTGCCCTGCTGATCTTCATCGTCGTGTGGACGTCGTCGGGCAGAAAGAAGCAGGCCCGCCACAACGACCGCCAGCCGCGCTGACGCGCGCCGCACGCTCAATGCAGCGTGCGCGGCATGTGCAGGGCGAACTCGTCGACCGGCGCCTCGAAGCGCTCACCGTCCTCCGCCACGCAGAAGTACGCGCCGCGCATCGTGCCGACCGGCGTCGCGATCACGGCCCAGCTCGTGTATTCGAAATGCTCGCCCGGCTGCAGCAGCGGCTGGTGGCCGACGACGCCGAGTCCCTTGACTTCCTGCACGTGGCTCTCGCTGTCCGTGATGATCCAGTGGCGCGCGATCAGTTGTGCCGCGACCTGCCCCGTGTTGCGGATGGTCAGCGTGTACGCGAATGCGTATTGACGGTGATCGGGGTCGGATTGTTCCGGCAAGTAGCTGGTTTTCACCGAAACGGTGAACTGATACTGACTCATGGTGTGTCCACTGTAGGTAACCGCGCGCGCCGACTCGGGCGGCCGGGCCGCGGGCGCGCTGCATTGGTTCGGCATTCTATGCGCAATCGGGCCGCAACCGCACGGCCTGCCGCCGCGCACCGGGTCGCCGGACGGTAGAATGACGGTTTTGCGCCGCAACGTCCCCGCTCCCCTGTCATGACTCAATTCCGCATCGCTCCCAGCATCCTGTCGGCCGACTTCGCACGGCTCGGCGAAGAAGTCCGCAACGTGGTCGCCGCCGGCGCCGACTGGATTCACTTCGACGTAATGGACAACCATTATGTGCCGAACCTCACGATCGGCCCGCTCGTCTGCGAGGCGATCCGCCCGCACGTGCAGGTACCGATCGACGTGCACCTGATGGTGCGCCCGGTCGACCGGATCGTGCCCGATTTCGCGAAGGCCGGCGCGAACCTGATCAGCTTTCACCCGGAAGGCTCGGACCACATCGACCGCACGCTGTCGCTGATCCGCGACCACGGCTGCAAGGCCGGCCTCGTGTTCAACCCGGCCACGCCGCTGAACTACCTCGACCACGTGATGGACCGCCTCGACTTCGTGCTGCTGATGTCGGTGAACCCGGGCTTCGGCGGCCAGTCGTTCATTCCGGAAACGCTGAACAAGCTGCGCGAGGCGCGCGCCCGCATCGACGCGTACACCGAACGCACGGGCCGCGAGATCCTGCTCGAAGTCGACGGCGGCGTGAAGGCCGACAACATCGCGGAAATCGCGGCAGCCGGCGCCGACACGTTCGTCGCGGGTTCGGCGATCTTCGGCAAGCCCGACTATCGCAAGGTGATCGACGAGATGCGCGCGGCGCTCGCCACCGTCGAGCGGAGCTGACGCCGTGGCCGACTCGTCGTTCGCCGGCCACGCGCCGGCCGGGGCCGCCTCAGACGCGGCCGCGATCCGCTTTGCCGCGCCGCGCATCGATGCCGCGCTGATCGACCTCGACGGCACGATGGTCGACACGGCCGACGATTTCACGGCCGGCCTGAACGGGATGCTCGCGCGGCTCGGCGCGCCGGCCACGTCGCGCGACGAAGTGATCGGCTACGTCGGCAAGGGCTCCGAACACCTGATCCAGAGCGTGCTGAAGCCGCGCTTCCCGGCCGATGAAGCGCACGCGCGCTTCGACGACGCGCTCGCGATCTACCAGACCGAATACGCGAAGATCAACGGCCGCCACACGCGTCTCTATCCGGACGTGGCGGCCGGGCTCGACGCGCTGCGCGCGGCCGGCATCCGGCTCGCGTGCGTGACGAACAAGCCGCACCGCTTCGCGGTCGAGCTGCTCGAGCAATACGGGCTGGCCGGCTGCTTCGGCATCGTGCTCGGCGGCGACAGCGTCGCGCGCAAGAAGCCCGATCCGCTGCCGATGCTGACGGCCTGCGACGCGCTCGGCGTCGCGCCGGACACCGCGGTCGCGATCGGCGACTCGGAAAACGATGCGCTGGCCGGCCGCGCGGCCGGGATGGCGACGCTGACGGTGCCGTACGGCTACAACCACGGCAAGGCTATACAAACGATAAATTCGGATGGTATAGTCGATTCGTTGCTGGTCGCGGCTCGCGCAATTTCCGCGCACAACGCCGGCCGGCCAACCGTCTGATTATTTCTTCCATCCGCATGTTTCTGAATAAAAAACGGAGTCTGAGCAGCATCGACCGGGGAGCCTGGCCCTGGCGTCGCTGGTCGCGCTAACCTCTTCGATGAGGTACGCTGAAGCACGTCTTCAGCGCCGTTTTTTATCTCGCTGCGCATCCGCGCGCCGATCGTCGCACCACCTCGAGTTCCACCGCGCCCGAACGCTTGCGTTCAGGACCGGCCGCAGGCTCGCGACGTTCACGCCCGGAGTGCCGGCCGGCAACAGGCACTTCTCGATCGACCGCCCTTTCGCCGACGGCCACCCGCGCAGCGTCAAGTGATCCCTGGCGCCCGCGCCGCTCGTCCCGAACAGGACCGGAACATGACCGAACTCGAATTCCAATCGCTCGCGAACGAAGGCTACAACCGCATCCCGCTGATCGCGGAAGCGCTCGCCGATCTCGAAACACCGCTGTCCCTCTACCTGAAGCTGGCCCAGCCCGAACGCGCGGGCGCCAACTCGTTCCTGCTCGAATCGGTGGTCGGCGGCGAACGTTTCGGCCGCTACTCGTTCATCGGCCTGCCCGCCCGCACGCTCGTGCGCACCCGCAACGGCGTGTCGGAAGTCGTGCGCGACGGCCAGATCGTCGAGACGCACGACGGCGACCCGTTCCAGTTCATCGAATCGTTCCAGGCGCGCTTCAAGGTCGCGCAGCGCCTGGGCCTGCCGCGTTTCTGCGGCGGCCTCGCAGGCTACTTCGGCTACGACGCGGTGCGCTACATCGAGAAGAAGCTCGCGAACACCGCGCCGCGCGACGATCTCGGGCTGCCCGACATCCAGTTGCTGCTGACCGAGGAAGTCGCGGTGATCGACAACCTCGCCGGCAAGCTGTACCTGATCATCTACGCGGACCCGGGCCAGCCCGAAGCGTACGCGAAGGCAAAACAGCGGCTGCGCGAACTGAAGCAGCGCCTGCGCACGACCGTGCAGCCGCCCGTCACGTCGGCGAGCGTGCGCACCGAGACGTTCCGCGAATTCAAGAAGGACGACTATCTGGCCGCCGTGCGCCAGGCGAAGGAATACATCGCGGCCGGCGAGCTGATGCAGATTCAGGTCGGCCAACGGCTGACGAAGCCGTACCGCGACAATCCGCTGTCGCTGTATCGCGCGCTGCGTTCGCTGAATCCGTCGCCGTACATGTATTACTACAACTTCGGCGATTTCCACGTGGTCGGCGCGTCGCCGGAAATCCTGGTGCGCCAGGAAAAGCGCGGCGACGACCAGATCGTCACGATCCGTCCGCTCGCCGGCACGCGCCCGCGCGGCAACACGCCGGAGCGTGACGCGGAACTCGCGACCGAGCTGCTGAACGATCCGAAGGAGATCGCCGAACACGTGATGCTGATCGACCTCGCGCGCAACGACGTCGGCCGCATCGCGGAGATCGGCTCGGTGCAGGTGACCGACAAGATGGTGATCGAGAAGTACTCGCACGTGCAGCACATCGTCAGCTCGGTCGAAGGCAAGCTGAAGCCCGGCATGACGAACTACGACGTGCTGCGCGCGACGTTCCCGGCCGGCACGCTGTCCGGCGCGCCGAAGGTGCGCGCGATGGAACTGATCGACGAGCTCGAGCCGGTCAAGCGCGGGCTGTACGGCGGTGCGGTCGGCTACCTGTCGTTCTCGGGCGAGATGGATCTCGCGATCGCGATCCGCACGGGCCTGATCCACAACGGCAACCTGTACGTGCAAGCGGCGGCCGGCGTCGTCGCGGATTCGGTGCCCGAATCCGAATGGCAAGAGACCGAGAACAAGGCGCGCGCGGTGCTGCGTGCGGCCGAACAGGTCCAGGACGGCCTCGATAGCGACTTCTGACCGGAGACTGACCATGCTGCTCATGATCGACAACTACGACTCGTTTACCTACAACCTGGTCCAGTACTTCGGCGAACTCGGCGAGGACGTGCGCACCTACCGCAACGACGAAATCACGCTCGACGACATCGCGCGCCTGAATCCCGACACCATCTGCCTGTCGCCGGGGCCGAGCAATCCGCAACACGCGGGCATCACGCTCGAGGTGCTGCGCGAATTCGCGGGCAGGAAGCCGATCCTCGGCGTCTGCCTCGGCCACCAGGCGATCGGCGAAGCGTTCGGCGGCCGCGTGGTGCGCGCGAAGACCATCATGCACGGCAAGGTGAGCCGGATCGAAACCGACTGCCGCGGCGTGTTCGCCGACCTGCCGAAGCATTTCGACGTCACGCGCTATCACTCGCTCGCGATCGAACGCGAATCGCTGCCCGATTGCCTCGAGGTGTCCGCATGGACCGACGACGGCGAGATCATGGGCGTGCGCCACAAGACGCTGCCGGTCGAAGGCGTGCAGTTCCACCCGGAATCGATCCTGTCCGAGCACGGCCATGCGCTGCTCGAGAATTTCCTGAAGCAGAGCCGCGCCGCGGCCGCACCGGCCGCCTGACGGGAGACGTACGATGACGATTACCCCGCAGGAAGCGCTGCAGCGCACGATCGAGCACCGCGAGATCTTCCACGACGAAATGCTGCACCTGATGCGGCTGATCATGCGCGGCGACATGTCGCCCGTGATGGCGGCCGCGATCATCACCGGGCTGCGCGTGAAGAAGGAGACGATCGGCGAGATCGCCGCCGCCGCGACCGTGATGCGCGAATTCGCGAACCACGTCGAGGTGCGGGACAACTCGAATTTCGTCGACATCGTCGGCACCGGCGGCGACGGCTCGCACACGTTCAACATCTCGACCGCGTCGATGTTCGTCACGGCGGCTGCGGGTGCGAAGGTCGCGAAACACGGCAACCGCGGCGTGTCGAGCAAGTCCGGCAGCGCCGACGTGCTCGAGGCGCTCGGCGTGAACATCGACCTGCAGTCGGACCAGGTCGCCGCATCGATCGCCGAAACCGGCATGGGCTTCATGTTCGCGCCGAACCATCACCCGGCGATGAAGAACATCGCGGCCGTGCGCCGCGAACTCGGCGTGCGCACGATCTTCAACATCCTCGGCCCGCTGACCAATCCGGCCGGCGCGCCGAACCAGCTGATGGGCGTGTTCCACCCCGACCTCGTCGGCATCCAGGTGCGCGTGATGCAGCGCCTCGGCGCACAGCACGTGCTCGTCGTGTACGGCAAGGACGGGATGGACGAGGTGTCGCTCGGCGCCGCGACGCTCGTCGGCGAATTGCGCGACGGCGAGGTGCACGAATACGAGATCCATCCGGAGGACTTCGGCCTGCAGATGGTGTCGAACCGCACGCTGAAGGTGGAAAATGCCGACGAATCGCGCACGATGCTGCTCGGCGCGCTGGACAACCAGCCGGGCGTCGCGCGCGAGATCGTCACGCTGAACGCGGGCACCGCGCTCTATGCGGCCAATATCGCCGAGTCGATCGCGGACGGCATCCAGCTGGCCCGCGAAGCGATCGCGAGCGGCAAGGCCCGCGCGAAGGTCGACGAACTCGTGCGCTTCACGCAGCAGTTCAAGCGCTGACCCTCTTACGAATCAAGCAGGAATCCCTATGAGCGACATTCTCGACCGAATCATCGCCGTCAAGCGCGAAGAAGTGGCGGCGGCCATGCGTAGCACGCCACTCGAGGCGCTGAAGCTGGAAGCCTCCGCGCGCGACCTGCGCGACTTCGTCGGCGCGCTGCGGGCGAAACACGCGGCCGGCAACGCCGCCGTGATCGCCGAAATCAAGAAGGCAAGCCCGTCGAAAGGCGTGCTGCGCGAGCATTTCGTGCCGGCCGACATCGCGCGCTCGTATGCGGCGCACGGCGCCGCGTGCCTGTCGGTGCTGACCGACGAGCAGTTCTTCCAGGGCGGCGTCCGCTACCTCGAGGAAGCGCGCGCGGCCTGCACGCTGCCGGTGCTGCGCAAGGACTTCATCGTCGACGCGTACCAGATCGTCGAAGCCCGCGCGATGGGCGCCGACGCGATCCTGCTGATCGCCGCGGCACTCGACACGCCGCTGATGCAGGATCTGGAAGCCTATGCGCACTCGCTCGGCCTCGCGGTGCTGGTCGAAGTGCACGACCGTAACGAGATGGAACAGGCGCTGACGCTCAAGACGCCGCTGCTCGGCATCAACAACCGCAACCTGCGCACGTTCGAGACGTCGATCCGGACCACGCTCGACATGCTCGACATGATTCCAGCGGACCGCATCGTCGTGACCGAATCGGGCATCCTGTCGCGCACCGACGTCGACACCATGCGCGCGGCGAACGTGAACACGTTCCTCGTCGGCGAGGCGTTCATGCGCGCCGACCAGCCGGGCGAGGAACTCGCACGGATGTTCTTCTGATGGCGATCGAAAAGGAAATCAAGCTCGCGCTGCCGGCCGGCCAGGCCGACGCGGCGCGCCGCTTCTTCGAGACGCTGACCGGCGAACCCGGCCACACGATCACGCTCGCGAACGTCTATTACGACACGCCCGATCTCGCGCTGGCGCGCTCGAAGAGCGCGGTGCGCGTGCGCCGCACGCCGGACGGCTGGCTGCAGACGTTCAAGACAGTCGGCAGCGCGGAAGGCGGCCTGCACCGCCGCCACGAATGGGAACTGCCGGTCGCGGGCGACGCGCTCGAAATCGACGCGCTCGTCGCGGCCTGCGACGTGCCGGAAGCCGCCGCCGCGCTGAATGACGCGGCCGGTGCACTGTACGCGCTGTTCCGCACGGATTTTTCGCGTACGCTGTGGCGCATCGCAATCGGCGGCGCGACCGTCGAGGCCGCGGTAGACCTCGGCGAGATCGTCGTCCAGGCGGAACACGAAACGCGCCGCGAACCGATCAGCGAAATCGAACTCGAACTGATCGACGGCCCGGAAACGGCGCTCGCGACGCTCGCCGCCGAACTGCAGCAGGCACTGCCGGGCCTCGTTCCCGAAAACATCAGCAAGGCGCAGCGCGGCTACCGGCTGCGCGCGCAATAAACACGCATCACGCATGGCAACCCGCAAGACTTCCCGCGCGCCGCAACAGGCGTCGCTGTTCGACGATCCCGTGCCGGAACCGGCACCGGCCGATATTCCGTCCGAGGCTTCCGAGCCGCCCGCGGCCCAGCGAAAATCCACGAAGAAGACAGCCGCACCGGCGCCCGCGCCGGCCCCGACCGCCTCGGCACCGCAGCCCGTTGCTGCCGACGTGCCACATCTCGCCGCGCAATTCGACGCGCTGCCGGCCGTCTGGCGCGACGTGCTGAAACCGTTCACCGACAGCGACGCGTACGCGCCGCTGTGCCGCTTCGTCGATGACGAGCGCGCGGCCGGCAAGACGGTCTACCCGACCGACGTGTTCCGCGCACTGCGCCTGACGAGCCCGGACGACGTGAAGGTCGTGATCCTCGGCCAGGACCCGTATCACGGCGACGACCGCGGCACGCCGCAGGCGCACGGCCTCGCGTTCTCGGTGCCGCCGGCCGTGCGCCCGCCGCCGTCGCTGCGCAACATCTTCAAGGAAATCTCCGCGAACTTCGGTCACGACACACCGCGTCACGGCTGTCTCGATACATGGGCGCGCCAGGGCGTGCTGCTGCTCAACACCGTGCTGACGGTCGAGCGCGGCGCGGCCGCGAGCCATGCGAAGCGTGGCTGGGAGCAATGCACGGACACGCTGATACGCGAGCTCGCCGGCCGCCATCGCGGGCTCGTGTTCATGCTGTGGGGCGCGCATGCGCAGGCGAAGCGCGCACTGTTCGACGCGAACGCGCATTGCGTGCTCGAGGCGCCGCATCCGTCGCCGCTGTCCGCGCACCGCGGGTTCCTCGGCTGCCGCCATTTCGCGCTCGCGAACGACTATCTGATCGATGCAGGCCGCGAACCGATCGACTGGCGCCTGCCGGACGCAGCCGAAACGCTCGCGTAACGGCCTAGCGCCCGTCCACGCTAATAACGGGCTTGCGCCGGCCCCAGGGTTCGCCGGGCGAATACGAAAATGCCGCGTCCCTTTCGGGGCGCGGCATTTTTTATCGGGCGATGCAGCGGGTGCATCGCACCCGCATCGACCTGACGCGTTACGCGGCGGCGATCGCTTCGCGTGCGCCGGCCAGCGCGGCGCTCTGCGCATCCGGGCCAAGGTTCAGGCCTTCGGCGTGGATGAAGCTCACGTCGGTCATGCCGACGAAGCCGAGGAACGTGCGCAGGTACGGCGTCTGGCTGTCGTTCGGCGTACCCAGGTACTTGCCGCCGCGCGCCGTCACCACGTAAACCTTCTTGCCCTTGATCAGGCCTTCCGGCCCGTTCTCGGTGTAGCGGAACGTGACGCCTGCACGGGCGATCCAGTCGAAGTACGTCTTCAGTTGCGACGAGATGCCGAAGTTGTACATCGGTGCGCCGATCACGATGATGTCGGCAGCCTGCAGTTCGGCGATCAGCGCATCGCTCTTCGCGACGATCGCATTCTGTTCCGCGGTGCGCTTATCGGCCGGCGTGAAGAACGCGCCGAGCACCGATTCGTCGAGGTGCGGCAGCGCATCGGCCAGCAGGTCGCGAACCACGACGTTCGCGCCGGGGTTCGATTGTTGCAGCTTTGCCGTCAGTTCGTTGGCCAGCAGCGTGGATTGCGCACCTTGCGAACGCGCGGCGGAATTGATTTGCAGAATGGTCGTCATGTCAGGCTCCGGTAGGGTTGCGCTTCGGTAGCGCGAGTGACGCCATTGTGCGTGGCCGCATAACCGCGAAAAAGCGGGTTCTGGGCGACGGATTGTTGCAGCAGCGGGACAATACCCGATCGCGCCCCGATACCCGCTCGCGTACGGTTACCCCTTCAGCCAGGCTTCGCGGGCCTTCGTGGCCGCAGCAGGCTTCGCGGCCGCCGTCAGCCGGTAGCGCGTGACTTCCGGACCGTCGAGCTTCAGTTTCGCGGTGCGGAGCTCGTCGCGGCGAAACGCGTGGACCTCGACCTTGTCGCCCGGCCGGTAGCGGGCCAGCAGCGCATCGAGATTCGTGCCCGTCACGCGCAACCCGTCCACCGCGATCAGCGTGTCGCCGGCCGACAACCCCGCGCGATGCGCGGCGCCGCCTTCGTAGACCGCCGCCAACGTGCAGTCCGCGCCACCGCGCAAGCGCGCGCCGATCGTCGGCTTCTCGGCCGCGCCGAGCGCGACGTCGGGAGCCAGCGTCACGCCGAACGGCGCGAGCAGGTCGCCGAGCGGCAGGTCGCGCGTGCCGTGCACGGCGTCCACGAATAGGCGGCCGAGCGCGACGCCCGTTGCCTCTTCGATCAGCGTCTCGACTTCGTTTTCCTCCACGCCCGCCTGCTTGCCGCGATAGAAGTCGCGGCCGTAGCGTTGCCACAGCAGGCGCATCACGTCGTCGAGCGACTTCCGGTTACGCGTCTGCGCGCGAATCGCAAGGTCGAACGCGAGCGCCACGAGCGAGCCCTTCGTGTAATAGCTGACGATCGCATTGGTCGCGTTCTCGTCCTGACGGTAGTACTTGATCCACGCGTCGAACGAGCTTTCCGCGACGCTCTGCTTGAGCCGGCCCGTGCCGCGCAGCACGCCGCCGATCGTGCGGCCGAGCGCCGCGAAATATTCGTCCTGCGACATCAGCTCGCTGCGGACCAGCATCAGGTCGTCGTAATACGACGTGAAGCCCTCGAACAGCCACAGCAGCGACGTGTAGTTCTCGCGCGTGAGGTCGTACGGCACGAACGCCGCCGGCTTGATGCGCTTCACGTTCCACGTGTGGAAATACTCGTGGCTGCAGAGGCCGAGATACGTGCGATAGCCTTCCGTCGTTTCCGGCCGTCCCTTCACCGGCAGGTCGGTACGGTTGCAGATCAGCGCGGTCGACGCGCGATGCTCGAGGCCGCCGTAGCCGTCGCTGACCGCGAGCGTCATGAACACGTAGCGGTCCATCGGCGCCTTCTTCGACTTCGGCTCGAACAGCGCGATCTGCGCTTCGCACACGCGTTTCAGGTCGGTACGCAGCCGCTCCAGGTCGAGCTGCGTCACGCGCCCGGCGATCACGATGTCGTGCGGCACGCCGTGCGCGTCGAACGTCGCGAGCGCGAATTCGCCGATCGTCACCGGATGGTCGGACAGCTCGTCGTAGTTCGCCGCGCGATACGCGCCGAAACCGTAGCGCTTCGTCCCGCTCGCCTCGGGCAGCGCGGTGCCGACCCGCCACGTGCGGAACGCGGCGCCGGCCGGTTTAGCGATGTCGACTTCGCACGGCGCGTCCTCTCGACCGGCGACGCTCAGGAAAACGGCCGTCGCGTTGAAGAAGCCGCCCGACTCGTCGAGATACGCGGAGCGCACCGACAGGTCCCACGCATAGACGTCGTAGCGCAGCGTCAGCGCGCCGGTCACGGGCGCGGCCTGCCACGTGTGCTTGTCGGTCTTCGCGATGCGCACCTTGCGGCCCGCGTCGTTGAACGCGCGCAGCGTCACGATGTTGCGCGCGAACTCGCGCACGAGGTAGCTGCCCGGAATCCACACCGGTAGCGAGAAACGCTGGCCTTCGGGATCGGGATCGGCAACCGTCACCGTCACTTCGAACAAGTGCGCGGCAAGATCTTTCGGGACAATCGAATAGCGGATCGGCTGGGTCATCGTGGCAATCGGTCGGGGCGGGCGAAAACGAAGAGAGGCGCCGGCAGATCATGCGGGCGCCCCTCGCCGGCCGGGCCGTGCGCCCGGCGTGCGGTCGGTTACTTGCTCGAGGCGAGCGCCTGGTTGAGCTGGTCGGCCGATACCGCGCCCGGCAGGCGGCGGCCGTCCGGCAGGAAGATCGTCGGCGTGCCGGTGACGTTCATCCCGCGGCCGAGCGCGAGGTTCTTGTCGAGCGCGGTGGTGTCGCAGGTACCGGCGCCGGACGGCGCGCGGTGGTCGAGCATCCAGCTTTCCCACGTTTTCGCGCGGTCGGTCGCACACCAGATCGCCTTCGACTTCGCGGTCGAATCCGGCGACAGCACCGGGTACAGGAACGTGTAGACGGTCACGTTGTCGACCGACTGCAGCGTCGTCTCGAGCTTCTTGCAGTACGGGCAGTTCGGATCGGAGAACACCGCGATCTTGCGGGCGCCGTTGCCCTTGACGACCTTGATCGCATTCGCGAACGGCAGGCTCGCGAAGTCGATTTTGTTGATTTCGGACAGGCGGGCGTCGGTCAGATTCTTGTGCGTCCTGGCGTCGACGAGATCGCCGAGCAGCACGTAGTCGCCGGCAGCGTCGCTATAGATGATCTGCGAGCCGAGGTTCACTTCGTAAAGGCCGGCCACCGGCGATTTCGACACGCTCTTGATCGGCGCGTCGTTACCGAGACGGGCTTGCAGCGTGGCCTTCAGCTTGTCGGTGGTCTGGTCGGCCTGCGCGGTGCAGCCAAGCGTCGCCATCGTGACGGCCAGCGCCAGCGATGCGATGCGGATCGTTTTTTTCATCGAAATCTTCCCTTCAGCTCAATCGGAGTGCACGGCACAGTGTACGCCGTAACGGAACCGTCTCCGACCGGCGCGGCGGCAGAAGGTTCGTTCAGCCGAGCGCGGCCGACACGAGCCAGCGCTTCACGAGCGGCTGCGCGCCGACGAACGCCATGCCCGCATTGCGCACCGCCTTCGCGAGCGAACCCGGCACCGCGAACAGCCGCTGCAGGCCGTCGGTCGCGACCATCAGCGCGCGGATGTCCTCGCAGCGCGAACGCTCGTAGCGGCGCAGCAGCACCGTATCGCCGAGATTGCGGAAGCTTTCCTTGCCCGCGATCGCATCGGCGAGCGCCGCGACGTCGCGCAGCCCGAGGTTCATCCCCTGCCCCGCGAGCGGGTGGATCAGGTGCGCGGCATCGCCGACCAGCGCGACGCGCGGCGCGATCAGCTTGTCGACCGTCTGCAGCGCCAGCGGGAAGCCGGCGGCCGGCGTCACGCATTCGAGCGCGCCGACCTGGCCGTGCGACACACGCTCGACCTCGGCCGCGAGCTGCGCCGGATCGAGTGCGAGCAGTTCGTCAGCATGCGCGGTGTGCGCGGACCACACGAGCGACACGTGGCCGTCCGGCAGCGGCAGCAGCGCAACGATCTCGCCTTCGTGAAACCATTGGTAGGCCGTCTCGCGGTGCGGCAGCGACGCCTTGAAGTTCGCGACGACGCCCGTCTGCCGGTAGTCGCGCCGCTCTACCCTGGCCCCTATTTGGGAGCGCACCCACGAATGCGCGCCGTCGGCGCCGACCACGAGATCCGCTTCGAGCACCTGCCCCGACGACAGCGTGAGCACGGCCGCGTCGTCGCGCACGTCGAAACCCTGCGCACGTGCGTCGAACCACGTGAGGTTCGGCTGGAATCGCAGCGCGGCGTCGAGCGACGCCTCGACCAGCGACGATTCGGCGATCCACGCGAGCTGCGGCACGGACGCCTGGTAGGCGGAGAAATGCAGTTCGGCATGCGCATCGCCATACACGCGCATGTCGTACACCGGCGCGAGCCGGCCATGGTCGAGCGCCTGCCAGACTCGCAGCCGCTCGAGCAACGCCTGCGAACTGGACGACAGCGCGTAGACACGCGTGTCGAACGCGAGATCCGCGGGGCGCGGCGTGGCCGGCTGGGCGAGCAAGGCTGTCTTGTAGCCGGACTGGGTCAGCGCGAGCGCGGCCGTCTTGCCGACGAGCCCGCCGCCGACCACGGCGACGTCGAAGGTGTGGTGGGCAGTCATGGCGGGCATTATAGCCGCGGGGCCAAACCCTTACGCGGCCGGACTTTGCGGGAAATCAGCAGAACCGCGGGCCGGTGCGCCGACGCGTCGGCCCGCCGCATCGGCCGTTCGGCGCCCAGCCCGGAATCCGGGGCGCCGGCACGGTACAATAGCGTTTTTGACCGTCGGCCCGCCGCGCTCCATGCGCCGGCCGCCCTTTTTTCCCGCGCCGCCGTGCCCTGTCCGGCCGCGCCGCCTCACCCGTCCGAAGGATTCCATGAGTCTCAAATGCGGCATCGTCGGCTTGCCCAACGTCGGCAAGTCCACCCTGTTCAATGCGCTGACCAAGGCCGGCATCGCCGCCGAGAACTACCCGTTCTGCACGATCGAGCCGAACGTCGGCATCGTCGAAGTGCCGGATACGCGCCTGAAGGCGCTCTCCGAGATCGTCAAGCCGGAGCGTGTCGTGCCGGCCGTCGTCGAATTCGTCGACATCGCGGGCCTCGTCGCGGGCGCGAGCAAGGGTGAAGGCCTCGGCAACCAGTTCCTCGCGAACATCCGCGAAACCGACGCGATCACGCACGTCGTGCGCTGCTTCGAGGACGACAACGTCATTCACGTCGCCGGCAAGGTCAGCCCGATCGACGACATCGAAGTGATCAACACCGAACTGGCGCTCGCCGACCTCGGCACCGTCGAGAAGGCGCTCACGCGCTATTCGAAGGCGGCGAAGTCGGGCAACGACAAGGAAGCGGCGAAGCTCGTCGCGGTGCTTGAAAAGGTGCGCGCGCAACTCGACCAGGGCAAGGCCGTGCGCGGCCTCGCGCTGTCGGACGACGAAGAGGCGCTGATCAAGCCGTTCTGCCTGATCACCGCGAAGCCAGCGATGTACGTCGCCAACGTGAAGGACGACGGTTTCGAGAACAACCCGCACCTCGAGGCGGTGCGCAAGTACGCGGAAAGCGAAAACGCGCCGGTGGTCGCCGTATGCGCGGCGATCGAGGCGGAAATCGCCGATCTCGACGACGCGGACAAGGAAGCGTTCCTCGCCGACATGGGCATGGAAGAGCCGGGCCTCGACCGCGTGATCCGCGCGGGCTTCAAGCTGCTCGGCCTGCAGACCTACTTCACCGCAGGCGTGAAGGAAGTGCGCGCGTGGACGATCCACATCGGCGATACCGCGCCGCAAGCGGCCGGCGTGATCCACACCGACTTCGAGCGCGGCTTCATCCGTGCGCAGACGATCGCGTTCGACGACTTCGTCGCGTACAAGGGCGAGCAAGGCGCGAAGGAAGCCGGCAAGATGCGTGCGGAAGGGAAGGAATATGTCGTGCACGATGGCGACGTGATGAACTTCCTGTTCACCCGCACATAAGCGGGTATGGACATTCACCCCAGAATCCAAAGCCCATGGACGCGGGGTCGTCAGCGTGCCTTAACGGAGGTCCGCCCAGACCGGCCTCCGAGCGTTATGTAGTCAATCGAATTCGGCCGATAGCCGCCCTCTCGGGTTTTCCATCCCCTTCTTTACAAATAGGGCAAGCCGGCAAAGCCGGCGCGTCAGACGTTCGAGTGTGTACAACTCTGGAACCGCCCGCAGGGCGGCTGTCCACACCCTCGTGGTGTGGGCAGCAGAGTTGTGCACACGGGGACCTTGCACTGTCACCTGGCATCGGCATTTTTCCGAAATGCTACGCTTTCTCGGCGACCGCACTCAGCCGGTCAAAACTTCTGCTCAAGTTCAGCGACGAACTGGCTTGCTGGTATACCCAGAGCCTCACACCAGCTGCATAGTTCAATAACATCGAGCCGGCGCTCGCCGCGCTCGCACTTGCTAATGAAGGTCTGAGTCGTCTCAAGACGAGCTGCGACCTCTTCTTGTGTAAAACCCGCCTCTTCTCTAGCTGCTCGCAGCAGCTTAGCGAACATAGCGTATCGACGAGAGTAGATAGATTTTTCCATTGGCGGCTCGACGCGAAGAGCCGCAAGGTTGCAAGCGATTTTGGAATAGTCCAAAATAGACTATTTGCAAAGCAGGCCTCGTCCTGCCACGGCGCTGATTCGCGATGCCGCGCTGCCGTCGAATGTCAACTTCACGCGACGGGCACTCGGTTGCGAACTTCACTTTCAAAATTGCTCCTTGCGAAGGACAGCTGTCACATCGCAGGTCGATGACGGAGAATTATTGGTGACTGCTCCTCAAGCACAACGTCTAACGCTATCCCGTGATAACTCGCCGGCGGTGCGCCGGCTGGTGAAGACGGTTGAACCCGTGGACACCGGACTGCATCCCAAGCCCCGCTTGTGGATGGCAAACAGTAGGCAGCGCGAGCTATTTTCTTGCTTCCCGTTATTCTTTCGCGCGGTTCACCATCCCGAGTCGTACCTAGCGAACATCTCGCACTTCGGTATTCAGTGCGGCGTTGGCTGGTATCCAATCATTGAAGCGCTGGCGCGCGACATTGAAGCCGAGCTTCGCGCCTTGTGGCAGGAGCAACTCCAGTTTCCGGAGCAAATCGCCCAGATGGATAGGGCACTCCTGCACGGCCGGGCCACCTATCCTATGCTTCCCCTCTGCACCGACATCACACAGGCCGGCGGCCAGCTTACGGTAGTTCTGCTCAGTGGACAGCTGTGTCCCCTGGATGTGGAATCGCGAATCCAAGCGCAAGTGCAAATCGCAATTGCAGGCGCCCGGCACGTATGCGAGAGCTGCGGCAGGCCGGGCGAACTCCGGAAGGGCTATTGGCATCGCGTCTATTGCGACGGGTGCATCGTCCCAGCCACCGACCTCAGTCCCGCAGAATCACACGCGTAGACCAGCAAAACTGCGAGCCGAAGCGACCGATTGCACTTGCAACGTATACGAGCAATCTCCATGACCACAGCGTATGAGCGCACGAAAGCAGTCATCGAAACACGCAGGCTTTTGCAACTGCTTGGCTCCCCCGCCAGTACCGCCACGCGCGACGCAGTTCAGGGCGCCGCGCTGTTACTCCTCCGCCACTATCCGCTGGACATCGACCTCGAGATATCAGCCGCGGCATTGCCGGGAATCTGGGCCGCTCCCAAGCGCTAATGGACCGATGCGACAAGAATCTCGAGTTCTGGTCGCTCGCGAGATAGGGTGATGCTGCTGTGCGTTGAAAATCGGCCGGCCCAAAGCCGCTGCGCCGCAAAGAATCGACCTCCCGCGAGGTAACATGACGCAACGCCTTCAGGACGTTGTTGGCAAGCTGTATCGGTCACCAGCCGGCCACGCACGTCAGGTATTCGCACTGTCGCGACGCGACGCGGAAAGACTGCCCCGTCTGCCGTCGGTGGCCGTCATCTCCGTGACCGCTCCGGGACGTTCACCGGCCAATCTCGACGGCTTCGACCACGTGCTGCGCCTGAGCTTCACCGACGTGGACTTTCTGAAACCTGACTTGTCCAGAAAGGCAACGGAAAAGCTCACTGATGCCTTCACCCGCGGGCACGCTGACATGATTCGCTCATTCGTCGAACGCCTGCCGGACGAAATCAACGCAATTGTCGTCCATTGTGAGGGTGGCTACTCGCGGTCGTGTGCCATAGCGCTCGGACTTCACCGCCTATATGGCTACAACGTGGAAATGGAGCATCTCGCTCATGCGAATTCCTCAATACTTCACGTGATGACCGGAGACGAAAACATAGCCGGCGGTCGTGCAGAGCACGGCCAGCCGGGAATACTGGATGATGCATATAAAGGACTCAAGGACGGGCTTGCCGGCAAGACGATATTGGAAAGAAGGCCCCGCAAATCACTGCGACGGTCTGTGCGTCGGAAATGAGGTATGGCACCATTTCGCCAACTGGCTAGCGATTAAAGTTTGGGCATACGCTCTGTACGGGTCGCCTCATCCTTGTCTTTGTCGGGGGTCGGAAAAATCGATACCGACGACCGTCAATCCGTAGACGTTGTCCGGGAACAACGAAATAAGCTCGGCCGCCCTTACCTGAAGGAGCGAGATGAGTTCTGGGAAACGGATAAGCTTGTTGTCGCTTGGCCGTTTCCATTTCCGCGTCGGCTCCGTGTTGCCAACTGCATAGATGCCATAGTTGATACCTTCTGCACGCAAATACTGCCCAACAAGCTGGACCTCCAGACGTTCCAGAAGCTGTTCGACCGTCCATCCAAGGTTTGCTAGCTTCACTTCTACTGGAACAGCACTCAGCCCCGGAATTTCTATGCGAAGGTCTGGTCGCTGGTTCAAATCTACTATGGACTCCTGCGTAACCGAAAACCAGTTCAATGACCGGTCATCGAGTTGTCGCTTGAGGAACCCCTGGAAGTGCACTTCTTTGTCGTCGGCGCGTACCTGCAGTCGGTCAGTCGCATTTTCAGAAATTTCTACATTAGCCTTAATATCCGAGAGAAGGCGGGTCGTCAGCTCATATAGCTGGTAGTGTGAGCGAGGCTTGTGCCGATATCGGGTTCCGAACGACTGCACGTCTTCTGGAAACCATGCCGTCGGGTCAGCTCGTTTTCCATTTCTCTCGTCCTGGATACTCAAAATCCACTCAATTTCACTAGGTAAAGTTTTGTTCTCAACGAAGCTTCGTAATACTGAGTCGCATTCAGGCGAATCTGACGTGCGAAGCACTTCCCAAAGCCTCGCGCGGAAATCCTGTGCGTCGTCCCGAGCGACGGGCGAATATGCTCCTTGACTTGTCCTGTCGATATCATTTTCTCGACGAACATGCCGGCAAACCAACGGAAGCAAGCGGGCCAAGGATGGGGGAGAGAGATATGAAGCACGTCCCGTCGCTAGCTCCCCGCCAAAGCGCCCCCCCAGATGCGCACAGAGCGAAATAACCAACTCGTCGGCTTCGTCCCGTGCGGTACAACCCGCGATAACGGACTCGAGATATGCAATCGCCGACAAGGCATCCAATCTGAGCCACATACTCATCCAGGTCAACCAACGACCGTGGGATGGTACATATTGCTTTATTCGCGTAGACGCAAGACCCGCAAGCTCGTCGAGGTACGAATCACTGGTTCGCAGCAGTGTCGTCGTAGCGTGCTTGAGAACGTCATTGTGTAGCGGGTCAACCTTCGACAAGTTGCGCCAGACCGCAATAGCAGACGCGCTAGTCGGCGACTTCGCCGCGGCCAGCTTGGCGGTGACTTCATGGACGAGAGGTAAGTCAGCAGCGTATTTGAATTCGGCTTCTATAGCGGGAGATAGCGCATCAGCCACCGCGTCCGGAAACGCTAGTGCGAGAGTTTCAAACCATTCCGGCAAGCCATTGAGTTCACAGCAAGCAAACCTCACCGCGCGCGTAACGTCGGCTCGGCTAAAGTCACTAAACGTTAGACGACCCGCCTCCCATTCCGATTGAAGCGCAATCAGACCGAAAGTCGACCGAACATCGACAGAATTTTTTTCTTTTCGTTCCGACGGTAGTTCTGGTGAATAGGTCAACCAGAAATTGCGGCACCCTGCCTCGGCAGCTGCGGCAGGTGCGCGCCCCCACTTAGCGCTAACTTTTTCCCATGCGACCACTCCGTATTTCGTCGCGCTGCTATCGTGCATTACTGCGACCATATATTGAATAGCGCCGGGATACTTCGCCGAACGAATTCCAGGAAGATGCGTCCATATCCAATACCTCCCTCGAATTTCGCTTTTCCGGCGCTCCCACGCCATCTTTCGAATTGTCCACCAATGAGCGTCGAGCAGGCGTTGACGCACATACCTATCATATCGGCGATGAAACGGCGCTATTAACCTATTCTTAAAATGGGACAATACAAATGGACGAAGGTCCTCTTGAGTTAATGTCCGGCGTAACTTCCATGCTATAGTGGGTAACGATTTATGTGTCCTCCACGAAAGAAGAAGCGCGGCTTCGATTGCAACTTTCCTGTCATGCGCATTTTTACATTTGAGGCTATCGGAAATCATCCACTCTAAGTCGTCCCGCTTCCACGGGAGTAAGCAGTGGTAAGGGTCGAGCCTATGAGCCGGAGGTTCTTTCTTTTCGATTGTACGATAGCAAGCAACACGTCGCCAAAAGATGGCATGACGAAGTTCGGAATTATTATCCAGTACACCCCTTATCGTATCCCGCAACGACTCCTCATCAGCGTCACCTTTCCCTTCGAACATAATCCCACGCTCAACTTCCAAGACGGCCTTAAAAATCGTATCAATGTCCCCATTGACGTACGCTGATTTTTCTAGCACAGCAGCCAGAGCAGGTGCTATAAGGTCTGAGACCCAATAATAGTGCGCTGATGCGTCGCGTCGTGCACTGATTGGCTCCCGTTCCAGCATGGCGACGATGCCTTTCAGAAACGGCATCGCATTCGCGTCATCGAGAGACTCCATCAGTTTAGATTTGACTGAATTAAGGAACTCTATGTCGTAACGGTTGACGGATGTAGCTCTTCGAAGAAGCTCGAGGGCGCCATCGACCGAGATGTTCGTTGGGAAAAGCGTCTCAAAGAGATGCCCAAGGGTCACATTGTCTAAGTTGGCGACAAGCCGATAGTTATCCGCCAACTTTAGCTTATGCGCTGCTGTACCCGCATCACGAATTGCAAGAACTGCATACCGGCGTATCTCCTCCGAAGTTGTGGAGCTCTGAAACAATGCAATAACGCTGTCGACGCACTCCGTGAGCTTGCCCTCCATGACTATCATCAGCAAGCGTGCCTTCAAACCATCCGAAATTTCGTTGTCGGCAAGGTAGCCCGAAATATCTCCTGCAAGTTCGGAGTCCGCAATTCGAGCGAGAGATTCGAGGTCTACTTCGATTGGAACGTACTCGCGGCTACGATACTTCTGCATGATGGCAGTCAGGACACGCTTGCGATAGTGAATCGACAGAGCCGCGGGGTCCCCCCATTGCAGGTGAATTTCAGGCGCCGTCTCTAGCAGCAAGGTCTCCAACCGGCCACGCCACGCAGCCGCATCCCGCCTCACCAGCCAAGCGGCAACAGGCTTCATTGACGCACGTAGCGTAATTGCACCATTGGACCGAACGAACAGTAGTTCCCTCAGAGATTCAAACGGGCAGTTGTGCTCCATCAGACGTTCAATCCAGGACGCGGCGAGGTACTCGACGTGTGACCGATGGTGGAAGGAAAGTGCGCCACGGCTTTCCGAATCGAACAACGCTCGGTCGAGCAGCGCTCGTCTTTCCCGTGATGTCCAATCGCTCGGGAGAACAAGGTCGGTCGCGATGTGCCTTTGGCCAGTAATATGAGCATCATCAGGGACGGCAAACTTTAGGTTCTTGCAAAGTATCGCCGCCGCCGCGAGAAATTCGGCCCCCACCCTCGCGCGCTCCGGCGTTAATGGGTCACCCCGTTCTTTGTTGGATACTTCGGCAAGCAGTTTGCGAACCATGTACTCGGTCAATGCCGTTAGACCGCTCAGCTCACGATTTTCCTTCCAATAGCTGTACAGGCTTGCGACATCCAGCGGACGACCAGCAAATGGCCAGGCATTGTGCTTGCTCAATGCTTCCAGAAATTTCTCCGCGTCCAGAATTCCTTTACTTTGCGCATAAAGGCGAACCTGGTCTGGCGTGAGCGGAAGGATTGTCGTAACGAGAATTTCTTCTGGCGTCGTTCCCGGATTTTCCGGCGGAGCTACGAACCGTTCTCTTATTGCCTCGCGGTCAGTCCGTGGTCGCCACTCGCTGATTCTCGAACTGATTATCAGTTGTGCTCGAAACCGTGCCGGCCCTAGCGCTTTGCCAAGTCGTTCGAGCGCGGTAATGAAATCATCGTCGCGCGTCAACTTTGACTCATCGACTGCATCGAGCAAGAAAAGCGCGGCGTCAGTCGATTTCTTCCAACGCTCGAATCGTTCCAACTCGTCAGCAGACAGAAGAGCCTTGACGTCCTCGGTGACCAATTGCTCGAGACGCAAGAAGAAACTATCAGGACGACGGCGTTGTTGAGCGCGAAGCTCCTCCGACTTCCCGCTGCCCGGTTCGCCGAGCACTACGACTAAGCGGTTACTCAAAAGTCCGTGCCAGTCGAGCGCTGAGTAGCGACTAACGTATTCCGAGACATAACTTTGAGTCGCAATATCGTCAACCGACTCTTCATCGCGATAACGCTGAAATCTTCGGCCGAGCTCAACAAAGCCTCCGGTGTGCGTCTGAGCGGACTCCAGAAAATCCGTGCTTACTAAACTAGAAGTTGCCTTTGCGTCCAAAGCTACCCCCGGGATTTCGGTTGTTTCGTGGCATTTTAAGATGACGCAGGGAGTCTCAATCGACCGCACTCTCCCTCGCCTCTTCATAAAGGATGGAGCGCGACAGTCAAGCAGGGTAGCCGACGCGCAATGGCGGCTGCCATTGACGCCTGTCGATTCCCGTTCGTTGGACGAGGTTTTCGACAAGCGTCAAGTCTCTACCAAAAACGTAGTGCTGTGCCTGATTCACCACCGCGAGGTTCACCCGTCGCACTTGGTCACGAGTAAGCGACCTCTGGGCAATCTGGTCACCGATGCCCGACATTGCCAGCGTTGACACTTGTGACAACGGAAGGAGGGTTATAACCTCCGGCGAGAGGAAGCCCGCGCCGGCATATACGTCCTGTTCCGGCTGGTCTCGCCAAACCCGACAAACAGGGCTATCGCTAGTAACAAAGGAAAAGCGCTCCGATTCACGACGCCAGATAGTCCAGTTCAGCCGCAGGAAAACGTGAGCGAATCTCGGCGCATGCCGCAACATCGCGCCAATGGCCTCCGCCCGCTCAACTCCCGGGTCCAGTGGTTCCGGTAGCGCCTCCGCCTCCTCGCGCCCGGCTCCATGCGCCCGGAAAGCCTCCAACCAGGCTACGTACGCTGGCGTTCGCGTGTACTGGAACGCTACATAGGCTGCCAACGTCATCCGGTCGCCGTCACCGAGTTCATCACCATTGTCGACACGCCGAATCGAGTGGCTGGCAGCCGTCTCCACTTCCCCGAGCGCCGCTTCTATGTCAAACACGCGGTTGCCCTGCTCATCTTCGTACGCATAGTAGTCGCGCCGGTGAGCAACTTCTGAGGGTCGCTGAGCTCGGTACACGTTCCGAACGCGGTCATAGACAGCGAGTCGTTGAGTGTCGTCGGCACAAAAGCCGTCGAGATAGAAGCGGGGGACGAAATGGTGACGCCGAGGCTGGTTCATTCAAACCTTCCTGTGGTTGGGCTTTACGTCAGAAGTCGCAGTGCACTTCCAGACTGCCGAAAAATGCATTTCCCGCCGGTTGCGATGCATGCCTCGACGGTTACATCGAAAGGCAGGCAACGGATGCTAACAACGAAAGCTTTCCATTCAGCGGATTCCTGAAGCGAAGTCCGCGGCTGGGATTCAACAAATCGACAGGCCCGAAGACGCATTGTGCGCCGCACCGACCGGCAAACAGCAGGGAAACAATTTCGGCGTGATTTCGAGTATCATCCTCGGGGAGTAGAGTAAAAGTAAAAGGGTTTTTTGCGAGGAAGAGACCTTGGCCGTCTATGTAGACAACGCTCGGATAGCGTGGCGCGGTCGCCGGTGGTGCCATTTGGTTGCCGATTCGCTTGATGAACTGCACGGGTTCGCGAAGTCCCTAGGACTGAAACGCGGTTGGTTCCAGGCGCAGGCGTCGTTGCCACATTACGACGTCACTGTCGAAGTTAGAGACGTAGCATTGAGTCGAGGCGCGATGCAGGCGGACCGACGAACGCTCGTTTTGCGTGGCCGCCAATTGAAACTCGAACTCCAAGACTCGCTCGCAAGAGCAAACGCTCAGTTGAGACTGTTTGACTGAGCATAGAGTTTTTCGTCGTCTCAACTTTCGCGGTTTCACAGGCGACAGACCACGCCTGGTGTGCCGCTCTCGCCATGTACCTGACCGCAGACACAATCGATGACCTGCTGAACAAGGTTTATCGTCGCCTCCTGAGAAAGCGCGGCGCAAGTGAAATCGTTCCAACGAAAGGCGCCATAAACGAAATAAACGGCGCGCTGCTACTCTTAAAGAACCCAAGGGCCAGACTAAGCCAAAGCGAAAGAAAAAATACCGTTTTCAGTTGCTTAGGCGAATTTCTTTGGTACCTCTCTGGCTCCGACAAACTCGACTTCATCCAGTATTACATCAAGACGTACTCGGAATTTTCTGACGACGACGAGACGATTTTTGGCGCCTACGGCCCGCGCTTATTCGGTTCCGATAACGCCCCCAACCAAGTACAAAACGTCATCCGGACACTCCAGGCAAGCTCCCCATCGCGCCGAGCCGTCATTCAGCTCTTCCGTGGAGAAGACCTTGCCAAGAACCTGGAGAAGAGGCGAAAAGACCTTCCCTGTACGTGCACGCTGCAATTCACCGTCAGAGACCATCAACTACATGCGATGGTCATGATGCGTTCGAATGATGCCTTCATGGGGCTGCCCCACGACATCTTCGCGTTCACCATGCTGCAAGAACTCATCGCTCGCTCCTTGGGAGTCGAAGTCGGTCAATACAAACACGCGGTCGGCAGCCTTCACCTCTACGTAACAGACACTCAGTCAGTATTCGATTACCTCGACGAAGGCTACCAAGAGCGCGTTTCAATGCCCAACATGCCGGCAGGCGACCCTTGGCAGACGGTAGAGAAGGTACTACACGCCGAGCGCCAAGTGCGGCAAGGGAAGCAACCGAAGCTTGACGACCTTCCTCCCTATTGGGCCGACCTTGTCCGGCTATTGCAGGTGTATCGCTACTCTCGCAAAGGGGCTCGCCAAGCAGACAGGGAAAAGCTGGTCGACATCAAAGAACAAATGACGACCAATGTCTTCGACGTTCACATCGCGAAGCGTCAGCGTCAAACGGCAGCACCTTCTGCGCCGATGTTGTTTGATGGTGCGGCCCTTGATGCTCAGCAACCGGCAAGCACCGACTCAAACAAAAGATAGTTGACTGAACCAACACGTTCGATGGACCATTCATGAAGAATCCAGCTCTCTCCAAAAAGCTCGACGCCATTCTTGCGGCGTATCGTGTCAATGGCAAGGCTCTACCTGGCATATCAACAGTAGAAGAACGCGAAGCCTTGGTCGCCCAAATCGTCGATAGCGTCGCACGCATCGATTACATCAAGGCCATCGCAGCTCGGCCAATCTCTCTGAAGCGTCTTGACCCCAAGAACGCGGAAATGTTTGACCCGCTGCGAGCCGCGATTCATCACATGCGCAATGGCAACGTGGACGAGGCGTTCTGGTTAGTCTTTCTGTTCGTAGTCTGCGGCAAGCACTTGAAGAAAGGCTATGGTCTCTTGCGAATGGTCTACGGTGCCTACAATGATAAATTCACTTGGACTTGGGATAAGTTCTCAAGGAATCCCAATCAGTTTACGCTATGGCTTCATCAGCATCTCGATGACATCGAGGCTCAGAAGAAAGACTTCCCGTTTGGAAACCACCGCAAATATGAGAGTCGCGGGGAGCTAGACATCGTGCTCAAGAGCTACTCCGCATGGATTGGTCCGAAGCGGTCACATGCGACGTTTTTTGCCAATGCGAAAGCTGAGGCCGGAAACGACCCCAAGAAGCTATTCGACTATCTGTATAAAAAAATGAAAGCAGTTCAACAGTTTGGCCGAACAGGCAAGTTTGATTACCTGACAATGATTGCCAAAGTAGGGCTTGTTGAAATCGAACCGCCGTCAGCGTACATCGTTCATGCAACGGGCCCGGAGCGCGGAGCGCGCCTACTTTTCAGCGGAGCGGTCGACAACAAGACCTATTCGAAAAAGAAATTGGATGAACTCGCAATCGAACTCGAGAAGGCCCTAGGCGTCGGCATGCAGGTGATTGAGGATTCGCTTTGCAATTGGCAAAAAAGTCCCGCGAAGTACAAGCCGTTCCGCGGTTAAACGGCATTCCACTTGTAACGATTCTTCAAATTGTTATAGATTTTTTGGCTGACTAATCCACGGAACTGCATCTGTCCAACGACGATGCCATACGATACCCCGGCGTCGCGAGCAAGTCGCATGATTCCCTTGAGCGACTTCGACGCCCCGGGCAAGCGAGCCTGCAGGTGAGGAGGAATGAGTTGCTCCGTCGCAAACTTATTGGCCTCTTCTTCCTGGGGAGACATTGGCCCGTCCGATGTCTCGAGAATCATCAAGTCTGCATCCCAATGCAAGACCAAGTGTCCTGCTTCATGAAAAAAAGAGAACCAAAACTGGTCATCGCTCAGATATCTGACTGACAGTAGCAGCACCGCTTTGTCTGGGGCGCAAAAAAAAGTTGCGCCACTCGCGCGACAGCCCTTCGGGGCCTTCACAATGACAACGGCAACGCCAGCCTCAGCACAAAGCTGCCGAAGCTTCGGTAAAAATTCAGATGGGTTCGGAATATTAGTCAGCGCTCGAATCTTCGAAAGCTGAGCTCCAAAGAGTGCAGGACTCCACTTCTTACACTCAATTTTCTCTGCTTCGAGTTCACCCCGCCGAAGCCATACTGCAGTCGCGACCTCATCCTCCTCGAACGTGTCACTCGTACGAAACGCGGCCGCGCCTTTTGTATCAGAATACGTCCGACGCCACGCATCCAAGTTCGGCACGTCGAAGAACGCAAGGCAACGGCGGAGTTTCTCTCGCTTGTCTCTCGTCGGCTCAAGCCAGCCAAACTCTTGCATCTGCTTGACCGGCAGGCTCTTAAGCCAAGCTTGGTACTCTTCATTGTCTGGGTCGACGCCATCGGTCATCTTAGCGAGCTGCTCCCGATACTGTTCTTCTCGGCATAGCCAGAAACCGGCAGACGCCCCAAGCTCCGCCTCGAGACGCTTGGCGATACGAGCCGTGAGAGCACATTTTCCCTCTAGGAGGCTTTCGAAGTCGGCCTCGGACATATCAACCGAGTGCGCCAAGCGCGTCGAGGCAACGCCCCGGGACTTCATCAAATCGCTGATGGTTCGACCTGGCGGAATGGCCCACATGGGCGCGAATTCGGCTTCAGCTCTCATTGGTACGCTCGATAGACAAGATTTTCACGCGCGTTACCTGCGCCCAGTCTAGGGCTCCCGGTTCACCTGGAGGAGGACGATTGTTAGCCTCGGCAACCATACGGTACTCGTCGTCGATTGGAATGACAATTCGGTCATGCGCTGTCTCGTCGAATTTGCCGAAGCCCCATTCAACGTACTTGAGCGGAGAATCGGCCGCGCGCAGGTCCGCTAGCCGACTATGAATTGTCCGCCCAGCTACCTCCCCGTACTTCAGCTTCGCCGAACGCGGGCTCTCACACACCGCTCGGACCTTCTCGTCTTTAAACGCCAGTTTTATGGGCATCGTATGAACTATGCCGGCGGCCGATAAGCTGGCCAGCCTACGTAACGCTTACATGAGGAACGTCATCGTCTGTCTTTACGGATTGTGCAAGCTTCTACGAGACTGTGAGCCGTCGGCTCGAGAATCATGACACATGCTTCTCGCAGATTTTATCAATAATCCGGGCTAGACCGATGAAACTGGATACAACGGCCCTTGATGGTTCAGTGCTACCGTAGTGGGCCATACACTCAACGAGACACAAAACCTACGCCCCCCACCACGTGCGCCAGCGCTTCGCTCATGCGGGATTTGTTACCCGCCTATTCCCATCCGTACATAGCACGGTCGTACAGGCAAGCCAGCTTACGAAACGCCGTGGAATAGTTCGAGGTCTGGAAGCGGTCAATGTTCGCGGCAAGAAACTGCCCAATAGCAGCGTAGTCTTCGCGCTTCCAGTCAACGAACGGCAGATACTGCGCAACGATTTCCGGCGTGAACCTCTGAATCATCTCGGAGACACTCAACCCGCGGTAGTTCCGCATGTACCCCTTTGCCAAACTCTTTGCCTTGAAGTCTGCGGGCGTCAAGTCGACGTAGCGGTCCACATCGTATTCAGATAGCTGGTATTCATCTCTATCATTGATGCCTGCGGCTCGCAAAAGAAAGAAAATCGGAAGATACTTCAGGCCCTTCGATACCTGCGGCATCGCCTCAAGAAGCACACGCCGCGCCTCGTAACCCTTGTTTCTGAAAATGACGTCTTCGAACAGGTCGATTGGCTTAATGCCACGATAGCCGACATCCCCAAGGCGACGTCTCTCTTCTTCCTCTCTCTCCGCCGCCACGCCGACGCCTACAACGAACTCGATGTCTTCGCGCCCATTGACCTGGTCTACGTCGACCACAACAAGCTTGCCATGAGGCTCGGTCGATTTTACGAGTTCGTATAGCTGCTCCTTGCAGTAACGAAGCACGCGGGCAGGAATCTTTCTCTTCGTCGACTCGATAGCCTCATAGATTCCCACGAATGAACCCGCCCTAATTAAGGTGATAGGGATTTGGGTCTTCTCGAGAGCGATAACGGTTTGCGAAATCGTGTCATCCTCGCCTTCCCGAGCACGCTGCACAAAAATCAGGTTGTTGTTGAGCTGCTGAAGCTTGTCGGGTCCGATGCAGGCGCAGATTGCTCTGAGCAGTGAAATAATATTCTCGTCATTTAGTGAGTAGCCCATGAAGATAACGGGGTGCTCGACGAAAATCGTGATGAGCTTCGCCGCCAGATATGCATTGCGCTCGTTAAAATCCTCATAGTCAGCGCTCGTAAGCACCAAGCTTCGCGGCGTATTGACGCAGCCGTGAATTTTGTATATTTCACCGATGGATTGCGGATTCGAGAATAAAAGCTCGTCTTGTCCGACATACACCCTGTAGTCGGGAAAAAGTGTCTGAAGGAACGTATCCCAGTTGGTGGTGATGATGCCGTCAACGTTCAGGCGGCTTAGCGCGTCGAGCTCATCCGCGAACTCGCTCTGGCTAAGGTCTGGAACGCCGACGCCCTTTAGATAGTCGCAAATTTCGACCCGAAGCGGCCCCGTTCTCTCACCGATTTTCTTCGAGTGCTTCTCCCGGCTAACCGCGTAAGCCTCGTGAGTCCACCAAACCTCATGGAAGTCTTCGGCCATTGCGGCAGCGACGGCGGGCAGGTCACCATTTACGGACGAAAGATAGTACTCGTATGGCTTGATGTGCTTGCAGAAACGGCGGAGTAATCCTGCCCAGTCATCTAGACCGAGGTATCGGCGAGAAAGACCAGAACCTGCGAAAAGAAACGGCCCCGAACTGTGTGCGTGCAACTGCTTTGCGAGAACTTCGGAAATGGTCATGGCATCACGTCGAAAGGAGGTAAGTGGCACTTGATTCTAGCCCCTCGCTTCTGCACTTTCGACGTATTCCGCATCTCGTTTTCACCCGCGGGCCAACGCGAACGCTCGCAAACGTTTTTCGTCGAGGGCGAAGTAGTTCTAGAGTTGATGGACTTACCATCGATTGCAGGAAGGTCTAACCCCCTCTGGTGTGCGGTACGGAGCAAGGCAGTTGTGCCGAACGTCGCCGTTCTCACTCACTGAAGTACGCATCCGTCAAGTGCCAGCACGCGTAGCAGCCCCGGAGAACCATCTGGACAAACGGCCTGCGTCGGTGACACCTCGACATTGTCGCTGCGGCAGCGGCGTTTACGGGTCGTGTAAAGTGCTTCACTCACATGTCATACATTGGCAATTGACATTCGATTGAGAAGCCGTGTCCGTGCCTCGTAACCCGCCACAATGTCCGGAGCCTCTAGACGATATATTTCTCTGCCAACGCGGAGATGCTATCGAAGAACGGATTTAGAATGCTTTGCAGATGCGTCGGTTGTTCGCTCAGCCTGTATTTGGACTCAGCGAGTAACTGACCCGGTGAGAACAGCCTTGTCTGCGGAAACTTCTGATGCTTCCGATAGTCTTCAAAGAACTCATCGAATGTGCAACGGCCAATACGTATGGCTTCTAGCAGCCGGTCCAATTGGTCGATGCTTAACACGAGCGGAATTTCGGCATCCTCGGCAGCCTCGAATATGAATTGCCCGTTACCGAGCATCAAGTCGCCGTAGGTGACGATGACCTGATGGATGCGCGCATGCATGAATTCGGCATCTACACGTACATGGTGGACCACATTCTTGAGTTGACTGGCAGCCTTGACTACTGTCGCCTTGAACTTTGACTTGTAGGTCTTGGCAGAACCCGTTGCGGTCAGTGTGTGTGTCAAAGCTTTGTTCTTCGCCTCGACAAGCACAATGTAGTTATCGCCGAGGACAGCGAAGTCGTTGCATGAGCCATTGACATTGAACCGCTCAACGATTTCCTGTTCGCTCAATACGTGAGGGCAGCACCGACGAAGGGAATCACCCACGTACGACTCGAAAGCACCTTCGAAGGTCCGACGTACCGCATCGTCTGCGGACCGTCCTACTATGTCACTAAAAGCGAACTCAATGTTCCTCTGAAGGCAGGCGCGCCCCCAATAGAACCGCTCGCCACGATACGTAACAAAGGGGGAGCGATATAGAAGATTCGGTTGAAACCACTCATCTTCAACGATGCCTTCGCCCGATACCGATTCCATTCGCTCATGCGGGATGATTACGGTTCGCAGAAACGCAGCAATGGCTTCCTGTCCGAACGCCAGTGTCATCGCTCGAACGTACATCGGAGAAAAGACGTCCTCGATGCGCTCATCAGCCATACTCCAGATGAACACTGCAACGCGCAGGTATACCTCCGGCGACATTCCCAGTGCTCGTCCCAATGCGCGGTACAGCTTCGTGTCGGGACCTATGCGTCGAAGGAGGTCCACCTGGCGAGCAAATGCGCCTGTCTCTTGCGGCAGTTGATACGGCAACTGGGACAAAAGCATCGTGCGTATCGAGAGGTCTAGGGGATTACCGGAGCGCATCCATGTCACCCCTGTGTCCATCTGCTTCCATGCGAGGTTCATGCAAGCAGCCAAGTCAGACGACGACATCGGAGCCGTCAAGTACATCGAAGGCCTATCGCGTAAGGCCCATGCCCCAAGTCGCTCCGCAATCCACGGCATCCGACGTGCCCTCTGCTCGCCAGTCAGAGCATCCGTTCGCTGCATATACGCGGATAGACTCCTGAGAACGGAAACATACGAGAACTTCCGCATCTTGTTGCGGACAGGGCGAATCGCGTCAGCGTAGGACATCTCCGACCTTAAGAAGATGAGTACAACCTCTTGAGCGCTGCGAGTCGATATCTGGCAAATATCGGGAAATTGCCGCTTCGGCTCTAACGTCTCACGATGTAGAGCTCCGCCCCGGGCCAGTCGCAGCAGACACTACGCCCATCTCACGTGGAGGGTGCCAAATTCGTTACGTCGAATAGTGGAACGAGCGCATAATTCCTTGGAACGTATCACACACGCACGCCAACATCAAACTCGGCGAACGTGCAGATTCATTGCGTCTTCAACCACAGCTAAGGGACTAAACAGCAATGTCGTCGAGACGGAAACCGCTGACCAAGGTAGGCAATTGGCAATTGGGCGAGAGATTAGGGAAAGGCGGAAACGGCAGGGTAGTAAAGGCTACGAATGCTGGACAGACCGCAGCCGTCAAAATACTAACAAGAAGTTGGGACACCCAGCGCCTCGCCCGGTTCCGTGACGAAATCTCAGCGATGCAGAAATGCGAGCACCTTGGATGCATCCCAGTTATCGATTTTGATATCCCTGAGAGGCCGTCAGATGAACGTCCGGCTTGGTTCGCGATGCAGCTAGCCCAACCCATGATGGATGCATTGGGCGATAAACCAACTCTCGCGGAGGTCGTCACTAGCATTCGGGACATCGCACACCTTCTGACTGAGATTCATGCACTCGAAGTCACCCATCGTGACATCAAGCCCGATAATCTGTTCAAGTACGCTGGGAAATGGACGGTAGGCGATTTCGGTCTCGCGGATTTCGAGGGTAAGGAGTCTCTGACGCTAGAAGGTGAACGTATCGGCCCCGTCTTCTACATGGCGCCAGAGATGCTCAATGACGCGTCTGACTCGGACGGAGAGCCCGCAGATGTGTACTCGCTTGCAAAAACCCTCTGGGTCCTAATAACTGGTCAGAACTTCCCACTTCCGGGAGTTTTGTCGACAACAGTTGAAGCGCTACGCGCAAGTTCATATGTATCGGACGCTCGTGCATCGTTACTTGACGCAATTCTGGAAGCTGCAACCAAGCACGTGGCGAGCGAACGACCAACTATGGCTGCCTTTGCTCGCGAGCTTGACGCATGGTTAGCCCCTCCCGTGCTAAAGACCGACGCCGCAGAACTCGACCTGTCCGACCTTGCACCGGTCCTTGCCGTACCAAAATATCACATGGAGACGGCGCAAGCGGCGAGCAATGAGCATCAACAGCGTTTAAGCGAAACCGGCGAGCGCATCCGCGAAAAGCTCCGACCTATATTCCTTCGACTCAGTGAGGCCTTGACCAATGCAAATTTCATTGGAGTGGGCGTGCAGGTCGACAACTACTATTGGGGCGGCGAGTTGCAGGCGACCGTTCCACGCAGAGATGAAATTCGCGAGTTTGCGCGTCTGAAAATGACCATCGGTTGCGATTTCAGCGACGCGACTTCCGCAAAGATATCGGCAAATTATCAAATATCCCGAGATAATCGACCGCCCACCGATGTCTGGACTGAATCGGTCAACTTCTTGCCTGGTGGAAGTGAAGAGGACGTAGAAATCGACCGCCTCTTTTCTGCGATTCGCGTTCAATTCAAGCCGGTCGTCCAGCAAGTCATCGAGTTGGATGGGTCCATCAATCAGCGAAGCACGCTCTTCGCCGACGACAGTCCCTACGCACAGATGCTGTCGGTGCAGGACAGTCTCGGTACGACGATAGCATTTGATGGGAATCTGCGGCCACACCCTCGTGCAACGGGCAAAACTGTTCAAGTTGGCCAACGTATCGACTTCGTGGCACTGGCAATTGACCCGAAAGAGGAACCGTTGGAGTACCAGTTTAAGATGTTGCACCAGACCACCGATAGCGGCTGGACCGATTCAAACACGTGGAGTTATAAATTCACTGCAGACGACATAGGTGAGGAGCGCGACATATCTGTTCGCGTTCGGAGTAAACGCGAGCATCGTCGCTTCGGAGGCGGTGAGAAGGTGCACTCTTACGACGACCTGATACAGCTTCGCTATACCGTAATCCCTGCATCGCCGTCGGAATAGTTGAGCAAAGACCACAGGGGCGCGTTGCCGTAGCGGCGGCTGATGTAGGCCTCGTGCCCCCGTTTCAAATCCTGCCGTCAGTCTCTCAGAGTTCGATAACCTGACGCGAACGACTCCGGAGCTTACGCAGACAGTTGCTCGTTTTCGGGAAGGCGTAGCTCCACCGAGCGGCGCGGGCGGGCTTCTCAGCTTGGGAAGTTGGGACTCGTCGGCCGGCGGTGACGGCAAATGCCATGCGCTCACCCCGCAGTTGGAGATGTGGCGTTTCGAGAGCTACTTAAATCGCACCTGCATCTTGCGGCTCATCAGCCTACCACGCGGGCCAACGGCAAGGCGTCCATCGCGCAGCGCCTCATACCGGTTCGCGTAGACCGAAAGGTTGCCATGTGAGACGACGTGAACTTCCCTCGGCTCCTCGACCTCGACGCGCACGTCCGCATTCGCGCTCGCCGCGGCCCGCGCCAGAGTACGCGCCAGGAGGGTGCTCGTGGACTTCGCTGCCAAAAGCGGCGAATTGAACGTCAACGTATGCGCATGGCATATCCGGGCGATGCGCACTAGTTCGTCGACCTGCGCGCGAAGTACCGCGACATCGCGAGGGCGCACGCTCGTATCGGGCAGATGCACGCGCAACTCGCGGCCGTAGCAGGACGTCACAATCATCGACGCCTTGCCGGGGTTCAGCCGGAAGTACATGCTCTGCAGCGGCAAGAAGGTCACCAGCAGCAGTGCTGTTGCAAGGTCGCTTCTGGGGCTCAGCCACGCAAATACGCTAGTGGTCACCATGCAAGCGAGCGTGACGTAAAGGGCGTTCACTCGCGCGAAACCCATGAATGCCGCGCGCTGCACAGGGGTCGAAATCCACCAGTCCAGCATTCGGCCCACCAATTTGTGTCCGAGCGAAAGGACACATGACAGCAGACGGCCGAAATTGAAGCCAACCGTCTCGAATCCACGCGAAAAAATGTTGCTGCTCATCACCGTATTTCCTCATCAAGTTGGACTGGCACACGGTACCGCGCAGAAAGAGGCCTTTCCCGTGCGCCATAGGCCGACTATCGCCTTTCGGAAATAACGGCTGCGGCGAGAAACTCTTTAGCCGGCGAAGATGGCACGTGCTGGAGCCCATCACGCTATCTGTCACGTGGATGAGTATCGCAGTGATGCGCTTCACAGTACCGCCTCAGTGCTCGAGGCAGATTGATTAATGTCGCCGGCGCACAAACCTTTCTGCGCCGCTTCGTCCGAGCGCTCTTATCCCTGATGCGTATGGTGACTCAAGAAGCCAACTGGCGCTAACAAGGAATGGCAGGGCAGCTCAATCTAGCTGAACTCACAGTCATTGATAAATCATTTAGTTATACAAACCGTATAATTTTTATTGAGCAATACGCAAGTAGTAGTATGCTGGCGAGGGCTTTGTCCAGAGGCGCTCGGTATCGTACACTCATTCAGACAGAGCAATCGAAATACTTGAAAGTAGGAAGCGCATTTGCTAAATTGGAAAGTGGGCGCAACGCCTATTTGACCCACATCGCACTCGAAAACGTCGCGGGGCCCTATGACCGGGGTCCACCTCGCATATTTATAAGAGGGTAAATTGGCGAGGATGCGATGTGGCAAGAAATCGAGCAACGCGATGGGATTAGTCATAGACGGTTTGTAAGCGGTCCGCCTCGTCCGCGGCCGGCCACCCGTATCAGAAGCCTCTCCGACCGCCGTGGCCGCTGTCGAGCAGAATTGCCCGACCGGCGACCCTCCGTTCCGGCATATTTACTCCGCAGTAGCGTCCGTTACGAACAGGCTGTGGTACACAGGGAGTTCTGTAGTGCCAGCATCGCCAAAACTGCTGCTCTAATCTCAGCTCCCTATCGGTCTCCATCCACCGGTCAAACCGGCTCATCCTTCCGAACGAGATTTGGTTTAACCTCGCTCGTTCAATGCGCTCCCATGCTCGATGATTCAGAACGAATCATCCTAAACATTCTCGTGGGGCCGCACGATGGCGCGGCTTGAATACATTCACCATGAGTTCTTCGATGCCTCGTTGTGCGAGCACGATGAACTGTTCTGGACGAAAGAACCAAAGAGGCCGATTGACCGATTGCCGCAAATCTTCTGGGACGACGGCCGCGGCTGGGACGAAGCAAACCTGTGGGCCTTGGACCGGACTGCGTCCTGTCACGTGCATGCCGAGACGACCAACCGAACGATGAAGCACTTGAGTCGGTACGCCAACTTCCTTGAGGCGTCTGGTATCGACTGGAGACACTTTCCCATCCGCAAGGAAGAGCAGGTGCTAAGGAGATTCAGAAAGCACCTCGTTGAAGAGCGGGACGACGGCATGCTGGCCAGCAGCACGGCATCGAACTGTATGAGCACTGTCATCCAGTTCTACAGGTTCGCTGAAGCGCACAACCTTGTGCGCGCCGATGGCCCCATGTGGGTTGACCGGCTTGCCGCCATCCCTTTCTATGATGCAGCCGGCTTCAAGCGGAGCATGGTCCGCCTGACCAATGACCTCAAAATCCCGAACCGCAAGCGGGTAGGCGCTACGCTCGAAGAAGGTCTTTTGCCGCTTCGCTCAGAGCACATGAGCAGACTACTGGCATACACGGCAATGCATGAAATCGAGGAGCTGCACCTGACGCTCAGCACAGGCTTCTTCACGGGAGCACGCGTAGGCACCATCACCACCCTCACCTTGAGCAGCTTGCAAACAGCGAGGGAGGACCCGCATACGCCTGGTATATATCGGCTTCGCGTGGGGCCAGGAACTGGTGTGGCCACCAAGTTCTCGGTCGCTGGCGAGCTAATGGTTCCCAAAGCGGTGCTGGATGACCTAAAAATATATGCCTATTCGACAACGCGGCTCCTAAGAGAAGCGAAGGCGCGGGGCGACGACAAGAATCGGCTTTTTCTTACGCGCAGGGGGCGCACATATACCGTCGACACTGTGAATCGGCTGGTTCAGGAAATGAGGCAACGCGCTGTCGCGGCTGGACTACAGTTCATGCAGCGTTTTAGATTTCACCAGTCTCGCGCCACTTTCGGGACGTGGTTGATGCAAATCCTGCTTGATAGCGGAGCCAAGACCACCGACGCGATAAGGTTCGTCAGGGACGCGATGCTTCACAAGGATGAAAGAGACACCTTACGCTATATCACGTTCCTCGAGAACACCCGCGCGAAGGGGCAGTTTGCAGCAGCCTTTAATGACGCATTCACCGGCCTCCGCAACAGAAATTGGGACAACGCAGATGCGTAACCAACTGCGGTTACCGGACCTAAGCTTCCCCCATGTCAGGTTCGGAGCGAATGAGACGCCGTGGAACCTGAACATCCTGCTTTACAAGGGCGGTGCTGAAGCTAAAGCGGACAGGGTTGGAAGGTTGGTAGCCAGCGGAGCACTGGGCGACCCACAGTTCGACCGCTTGGAACTCGTATCCAGGCTGCACGAAGAAATCAGTGTGGGGCTCGGTAGTGGTGGCTCTCGAGAAACGGCATCCACACAGGTCCGCTTCGTGAGGACCTTCTTCGGATTTGCAGACCGGACGAATCGACCATTGACCCTCGAAGCTGTCGCCGACACCTACTGTGCGTGGGCAGACTCGTTGTTTCATCGAACACGCATGAACAAGCGAATCGCTGCAAACGTGCGCTATCCAGACCATCGACCTCTTTCGATGCACTCGGCCTACGCCTTTGGTGCAGCGGTGGGGACGCTCTTGGACCGTGTCCTAGAACGGCACACTCGTATCGTGGAGTTGACCCGGCTGAAATGGACGAGCCAGCGAAAAACAGCGGTCGGCGTCCAAGCAGAAAAACAAAACTTGTGCGAAACCTTTGCCTTTGGACATTTGCTGCAAGACATCTGTGATGGGCTAACGCTCCACACGGTTCTTGATACCCCTCTTCCCGTTGAAATCAAGCTGAGGAGCGGAACGACACTAACTCGCAATGGAGACAAAGCATGGCAATTGCAAATTGCGAATGAAGCAAAACTTGGGGAGCGGCACCCACTTGCTAATCTGCGGATTGAGGCTGAGTTGCTCATGTTCATCGGGCAAACGGGGATGAACCTAGCGCAAGCGCTCAATATCGAGCTACGGCACTTCTTCTATGTCAGCCACCTCGATGGCTATCAGGTAAAGGAGCATAAAGACCGCCGCAGTGGTACCGTGCTATTTGAAATATTCAAAGACTACAAGCCGCACTTTGAGCGTTATCTAGAATGGCGCAAGAAATTATTCTCGTACTCTAATCGTCTCTTTCCTTTTATCGGAATTAGAGGACGCAGGCCGGAGGGGAGATTCGACGCGCACAGACTTCGTGCCGCCTGCAAGGAAGTCGACGTCCGCTTTATCTCGCCGCGCTCATTGCGAAACACAAGGGTGAACTGGCTGCTACGCAAATCAGCCGACCCCGACCTGACAGCCGAAATGGCGCAACATACGCAGCAGACGTTGCTCAGAGTATATGAGCGACCAAGTCTTCAGCGTGCCATGGTCGAGGCTACACGGTTCTGGTCGAAATTTGACCCGCATTCGGCTAGGACGCAAGCTGTGGCACCGGGTGGTTGTACCGGCTCTCCCAAAGAGGTTGTAGCGATTCCCAAGAATGCGCCAAAGCCCAATTGCATAAGGGCTTCTGGGTGCTTATGGTGTGAGAACCACCGCGACGTGGACTCGCTTGACTACGTCTGGGCACTCACGAGCTTCGGGCATCTCAAAGTCATTGAGTTGAGTAGGACGAGCTTGTCGAAACGCGACGAAGACGCGCCGCCCTCGCAGCTTGTTATTGCCCGCATCTACGCGAAGTTGAGGTGGTTCGAGCAGTCCAACGAAGTAAGACGCAGGTGGGTTGTCGAAGCGCAGGCCCGCATTGCTGAGGGAGATTTCCATCCGAACTTCCGAAACGAAATCGCTGAACTGGAGGGTACGGCATGAGCGCGTCCGGCTATGACCTTGTGCTGAAGTTGACCAGCGCACCGATTACACCTGAAAGTGCTTGCTATCGGCCACCATACTGGCCACCGCCAAACGACTGGATTGTCAGTGAAGACGCGCAAGGTTCTCCCCTGTCACGATGGGGCGACAACTATTGGGACTTCTCCGGGTGGGCAGGTAGAAGCTTCAAACTTCGATTCGCAGGAGGACGGCACGGACGTAGCGCCCCATCGCTAAGTCCCGAGAACCAGCACATAATGAGACTATTGGCCACTTGGATAATCTGGGGCCCTCGGGGTGCCAGAAGCTGGGGGTATGTCAAGTCGTGCTTCAACCACATACGTAGGCTTGTGGTCCTCTGCGACCGCGAAGGCATTTTGGCGAGCAATCTCGTTCAATTCCCAAGAGTGCTCGAGAAGGTATCGGGGCTGTTCCCGCTCGCAGGCCAGAAGAGACATGTTCTGATTATCTTGGACCGCTTGCTCCGAGAGAAGGACCAGATTGGATTCTCGCTGCTAGATGAGGTGGGCATCAGCCGCTTGTCTCGGGCCTTTGTGGAAGATGGCGAAGACGAAGTCGTACAAACCGCCTACATCCCACCGCGCATTTGGACCTATCAAGTTCTGCGGCTGAGAAAGTGTCTCGATGATTTCCTCGAATACAGGCAGCGGGTCGAAGACTGCTTCAACTTCTGTGCGGACGCCTATGCGCACAACTTCGGCTCCCTTGAGGCCGCGCTTGCCGCAAAGGCACGTCCGGACACCTACCTCCCGTTTACTGCGCAAAAGCAGGGAGCTGGTATGCGGACCGGTCGACAGTACCATGGTCGCTTTGAGCTTACCGCTCAGAGATTCGGCATCTACGCACTCCTTCAAGAGTGGGTTCGCCCCCCGAAAAAAGAAACCATCGACATTAGGTCCTTCGGTGCGTATTTGACGTTGGTTCAGTCAGTAGGGCTCGCGTACATCATTAACTTCACGCTCCAACGGAAAGAAGAGGCTGCCGAGTCGAGGTCCGATTGCCTCCTATGGGACCCGGACCCTGTTCTCGGTCGCATCCCAGTCATTCGCGGCGAGACCACCAAAACCGACCCGGATAGCGACGCTCGGTGGCCAACCAGCCCCAGTGTCGAGGTCGCTGTAAACGCGATGACCTCGATAGCCAGGTTGCGCACGCGCTGTGCGGCCTCCCACCCTGGCGTCTACTGCAGCGACTACGACAAAGCTAATCCCTACCTGTATTGCGCCGCCTTTGAACCGTGGGCGTGCAGTCCGGGCAGGAAACTCCACTCGACGCGTAAAAATGTGCAGAACTACCAATTCTTGATACAACGGTATCCGCGACTTTTTGACCAGGAGGTAATGAGGGTTACCGAGGACGACCTGGTCACTGCTCGCATGTTCACTCCGAACCTAGATAAGAGTGGAAAGTTCAAGATTGGCGAGACTTGGCCATTGGCCTATCACCAGCTCCGCCGGACAGGTGCAATCAACATGTTTGCCAGTGGCCTTCTAAGCGACAGCTCTATCCAGGTCATCATGAAGCACCTTACGCTTCTTCAAACCCGATACTACGGGCGGAACTACAGTCGGGTTCGCTTTAACGAGGAGTGCGAGGGTGTAACTGTGGCGGCCCGATACGAGGTGCTGGCCAAGCAGATTGAAGTCCTTGTGGAGGACCGCTACGTCTCCCCGCTTGGCGAGCAGCGCAAGCAGGAGATTGTGGTCAACTTGATTGGAAACAAGGACTTCAACGCGCTTGTTAAAGCGAGCCGCAACGGTGAAGTCTCGTTCAGAGAGACCCGACTTGGAGGCTGCACAAAGAGGGGCCACTGTGACTATGGCGGCATTGAGTCGGTTGCGCGGTGCGCGGGCGGTGATGGCGACAGACCTTGCCGCGACGCGATATATGACAGGAAAAGACAACCATCAGTCGAGCTGCGGCTTGAAAGCATCGAACGACAAATTGAAGAAGCTCAGCCAGGCAGCCCGCGTCAGCGGGCCCTACAAACCGAGGCACGCAGTCTGAGGAACTATCTCGATGTCATCCGCAACTGAGACGGCAGAACAACGATTCCGCTTGGCTTTCGAACGCCTGAAGGCCGGCAGGCCGCAAGTGATGCCGCCGGGGACTCCTGTGAGCCAGAACAACGTCGCCAAGGAGGCTGGCACCGACCCCACCGCACTCAGGAAGGCGCGCTATCCGGCGCTGATTCGCGAGATTCAAGCATGGGTAGAAATCAATAGCGAAGAGAAAGCGGTGCAGCGGGAACGTCGAGACCGACGGGCGCGCGCACGCGACGACTTAGCGGCAAAGGTCAAGAGGCTGGAGGACCAGCGCGACCACGCACAGGCAAAGCTCCTTTCCGCAGAGCGCATGGTGCTCGAACTTCTGAAGGTGAACGCTCGCCTTCAGGCCCGGCTTGATGATTTGATTCCCCCGCCGACGCCGTTGCAGAAGTAACTGTCAGCTATGGACATCCGGACCCTAAAATGAGTCTGGATTCAGATGAAACCATGGACATCGAGGCGACAGAATATTTTTCAATATAAACAGTTAGTTATGGCATGTCCATGGCCCTCAAACTCTGGCGTGCGCGCTCAACGTCTGACACCTGCATCGGCACGATGCCGTGCGATACGCATGGCATCGCGCAACGCGTGCCCCGGCACGAAAGACGAATGGCCCGACCGGCAAACGCCGCTCGGGCCATTTTCATGACCGGGGCTTGCGCCCCGCCGTCACGTCATTCGATCCGATCACGTCGCCGACACGCGCCGCCCCGCTTGCGCCTGCGCATCGCGCCCACGCTTGTTCAGCCACGACGCGAGCAGCACGATCAACGCCAGCACGGCCGTCGCGCCGACTTCCATCCGGTGCTCCTCGCTGACGAGCATCACGGTCAGCGTGCCGCAGATGAACAGGATCACGGCCCACGTGAGCCACGGGAACAGCCACATCCGCAGCGTCAGGTCGGTGCCGCCCGCTTCGAGCGTCTTGCGCATCCGCAACTGCGAGATCGCGATCACGAGATACACGAGCAGCGCGATCGCGCCCGAGGTCGCCAGCAGGAAGCCGAACACCTGTTCCGGCATCAGGTAGTTCGCGATCACGGTCAGGAAACCGAACGCGGTCGACGCCAGCACAGCCGCGCGCGGCGTGCCGGTCGAATCGGTGCGATGCAGGAAGGCCGGCGCGTCCTTGCGCCGGGACAGCGAGAACAGCATCCGCGACGCGGTGTACAACGCCGAATTCAGGCAGCTTGCGACCGACACGAGCACGATCACGTCGATGATCGCCTTCGCGTTCGGCACGCCGATCAACTCCATCGCGCGCTGATACGAGCCGTGCTTCGGCAGCAACGGGTCGTTCCACGGCACGATGGCCGCGACGACGAGGATCGAGCCGAGATAGAACAGCGTGATACGCCAGATCACGGAGTTCGTCGCGCGCACGATCTGGCGTTGCGGGTTGTCCGATTCGGCGGCCGCGATCGTCACGATCTCGGTGCCGAGGAACGAGAACATCGTCGTCAGCATCGCCGCGAGCACCGCGCTCGCGCCGTGCGGCATGAAGCCGTCGTGCACGAACAGGTTCGACACGCCCGACACGGCCGGCGCGGGAACGATGCCGACGATCGCCGCGCCGCCGATGCACAGGAACACGACGATCGCGACGACCTTGATCAGCGCAAACCAGAATTCGAATTCGCCGTAATTCTTGACGGAGAAGAGGTTGGTGACGGTGAGCAGCAGCGTGATGCCGAGCGCGAAGATCCACGTCGCGATGCCCGGGAACCACGCATTGAGGATAGTCGCGGCGGCGGTCGCCTCGATCGGGATCACAAGCACCCAGAACCACCAGTACAGCCAGCCGATCGTGAAGCCGGCCCAGTGGCCGATCGCGCGATCGGCATAGGTCGAGAACGACCCGCTGTCCGGATGCGCGACGGCCATTTCGCCGAGCATGCGCATCACCAGCACGACCAGCACGCCCGCGATTGCATACGCGAGTATCGATGCCGGCCCGGCTTCCGCGATCGCATGGCCGGAGCCAACGAACAAGCCCGCGCCGATGACGCCGGCAATCGACATCATCGTCACGTGACGCTGCTTCAGGCCAGTGCCGAGGCCCGTGTTGCTTCCACTCATCTGTCTCTCTCCAAAAAACGGTTCCGGTACGACCGGTGTCGCGTGAAGGCGGCGCGGGGTGTTGTCGTTGTCGAATCCGGCTGCGGCCCCGCATGCAATCGCACACGGGCACGAGGCCGGACCGGGCCGTTCCGGTCGGGTCGTCCGCGCAGTCTGCGAAGCTGCGGGTGCGATGCGGCGCGCTGGGCGCCGGCGCATCGCGTACGCCCGTTCCGTCGGCTGTCGTCAGCCGCCTTCGAAGCGAAGGAGTGTAAGCATCAAACGGTTCGTCACTAAGAACCAATTGAAGAATTTCGATGGAACCACTCGTTGCATCGATACGAACCGATGCAACGCTTGATCCGGTTCGGCGGCGGCTCGTGCGCCGGGCGCGCCGTTCAGTTCCCGTCGCGGGCGGCTTCGTCCCGCCACTTCGCCGGCACGCGTGCGTGCCATTCTCGCAGAAGCAGGTTTTTCACGGCGTCGGGATGCGCGGCCGACAGGCGCACCAGCACGATCGGCCAGCCGACATAGTGATCGGTCACGTAATACACGTCGGGCGCCGATTCGATCAGCCATGCGCGCTCGTCGGGGCCGACGCCCTTCACGACGAGCGTGTCGCCGTCCTCGCGCAGCCGCGCGAGCACTTTGCCCTTCACCTTGAGCGCGGGCGTGCCGTACGACGTGCCTTCCTCGACGCCGCGCCACGCCAATGCGATCTGCCGGACTTCGTCGAATGTCACGATGCCTCCCCGACCCTGCGTCGATGGTTGACGGTCCGGCCACCTTACCGGAAATCGCGCGACGCGCCCAGCAGGTGGCGTTATCCGCCGGCCGCGCGCGCGGCGTCCGGCGCACGCCCGGTGGTCGCGACGATCGCGAACGCGATCGCATTCGCGGCGGCGCTCGCGAGGATCGGCACGAGATAGCCACCGCCGGCATCGTAGATGAAGCCGGCGGCGGCCGGCCCGATCAGCGTGCCGAACGCGACGCTCGTGTACAGGATGCCGATGATCGCGCTCACGTTGCGGCCGCCGAAATAGTCCATCACGACCGCCGGCAGCACGGCGACCCAGCCGCCGTAGAACACGCCGAACACGAGCGCGAACGCAGCCAGCGTCGCGACGGTGCCGGCGCCCGCCCACGCGACCAACGCGACGGCCATGCCGGCGAACATCGCGAGCAGCGACGCGCGGCGGCCGAAGCGGTCGGCAAGACCGCCGAGGAAGAAGCGGCCGGCCGTGCTGCCCACGCCGATCGCGCCGAGCAGCAGCACGGCCGTCGACGGCGCGACACCGTGATCGAGCGCATACGGCACGAGGTGAACGAACGGGACGAACACACCGAACGAGCAGACGAGGCAGGCCGCATAGAGACTCGCGAACGGCCGCGACGTGACGGCTTCGCGCACCGTCGCGCCGGCACGCACGTTCGCGCCGTTCGCGCCGGTCGATGCAGCAGCGGCATTCCGGCTGCCATCGCCGGCGACATCGCCGTCCGGCAGCCATCCGCGCCTGTGCGGGTCGTTCTCGATCAGCAGCGACATGCCGGCTCCCAGCACGATCGCGATCGCGGCCAGCGTGAAATACGCACCGCGCCAGCCGACCTGCGCGATCAGCGCGGACGCGAGCGGCGGCATCGCCAGCGTGCCGACGCCGATCCCCGCGACCGCGAGCCCCGATGCGAACCCGCGCCGGCGCACGAACCAGCGCTGCACCGCGCCGACGGCCGGCACGTACGCGCAACCGACGCCGAGCCCGACACCGAGCCCGTACGCGACATAGACCTGCAGCAACGTATGCGCGGCACCGGCGGCCGCGAGCCCCGCGCCGGTCAGCAGCATCCCGGCGACGGCGAGCCGCCGCGAGCCGAAACGATCGGCCAGCGGCCCGCTGACGATGCCGAAGCCGAAGTACAGGAAGCCGGCGAGCGAGAACACGAGCGAGATCTGGCCGCGCGACGCGGCGAAATCCCGCTGCAGCGACTCGACGAACGCGCTGAACGTATACGCGCTGCCGAACCCGACGAACGTGACGGCGAACGCGGCCGCCACCACGTACCAGCCGTAGAAAAGGCGCGATGTGCCGGGGCGCTTCATGACGATGCTCCTTTCGGGTTCCACCGGCTGCCGGGCGGCGTCCGGATTGCCCCGTGGATATAGTTGAACTATGTTGATCGCATCGGCCGCCCGCAGGCAGCCGCGAAACGTGCGATCCGATGTGTCAACGGTACTCGCGCGTACGCGTCGCCTCAAACCATATTTCGTCGGCCTTTCGCTTTAGAAAAACTAAATGAATCGTTCCCGCCTGCCGCCGCTCAACGCCTTGCGCGCCTTCGAAGCCGCCGCCCGCCACCTGTCGGTGAAGTCGGCTGCCGAGGAGCTGTCGGTCACGCCCGGCGCAGTGAGCCAGATGATCCGCACGCTCGAGACCCATCTTGGCGTGCAGCTGTTCGAGCGCGTGAATCGCGGCATCCTGCTGACGGCCGCCGGCCGCGACTACCTGCCGCCCGTGCGCAACGCGTTCCGGCAGATCGCCGATGCGTCGCAGCGCGTGTCGAGCGCCGCCGACAGCGGCGTGCTGACGGTGAGCGTCACGCCGTTCTTCGCGTCCGCGTGGCTCGTCCCGCGCCTCGCGCAGTTCCGGCAGGCTATCCCCGACGTCGACCTGCAGGTCGTCACGAGCCATGCGCTCGCGGATTTCTCGCGCGACGGCGTCGACGTCGCGATCCGCCACGGCCTCGGGCGCTACGTCGGGCTGTGCAGCGAACGGCTGCTGACGGTCGAAATCGTCGCGCTCGCGTCGCCCGACCTCGTCGCGCGGCTCGGCATGCCGGCGACGCCGGCCGAGCTCGTCGGCTGGCCGCAACTGCACGACGCCGAACGCAAGGGCTGGCACATCTGGTTCGGCGCGCAGCGGATCGACGATTTCGGCCCGCCGCGCGGCCCCGCGTTCGACGACTCGGGCCTGCTGCTGCAGGCGATCGTCGCCGGCCAGGGCGCCGGGCTGCTGCCGGCCGCGATGGTGCGCGGCGAGCTGGCGAGCGGCCGGCTCGTGCAGCTTGCCGACGCCGCATGGCTCGACGATTTCGCGTACTACCTCGTCTATCCGCCGCATCACGCGGAACGGCCGAAGGTTGCCGCGTTCCGCCGGTGGATTCTCGACGCCGCGCAGGCCGACGGCGCGGCGTCGATGTCCGGCGCGGCGTAGCGTCGCGCGGCGCCACGGCGTCGATCCGCTAACATGCGGCGCGGGCCACCGGCCCGGCATCGACGACAACGACGACAACGAACAGAACGAGAGAGACCATGCGTGCCCTGCTCCATCGCGCGACCCATGTCGCGGCCCTGTCCGCCGCGCTCTTCGTCGCGGGCGCCGCGTTGCCCGCTTCCGCGCACGCGTATCGCGCGCCGCCCGGCTACGGCAACGAAGCCGATCTCGACCGTCACGACACGTATCGCAACCGCGACGGCGAAACCGTGCATGCGCCCGCGCATTCGAAATCGGGCCGTGTGCCGAACGGCGCGAGCGCGCGTTGCCGCGACGGCACGTACAGCTTCAGCCGCCACCGGCGCGGCACGTGCTCGGGGCACGGGGGCGTCGCCGCATGGCTGTGAGCGCGGATCGGCCGAATGGCCTGCACCGCGCCAGCGGCAGCCGGCGGCGAAGTACAATACGCGCTCGCACCGCCGCGCCCCGCGCGGCACGCTCCGTACCGAATCCCCCGACGCCGCCACGCCCGCGCGCTGCGCGGCCGTCTCAACCACTTCTGACTTTCACACCGAAATGGCCCAATACGTTTTCACGATGAACCGGGTCGGCAAGATCGTGCCGCCCAAGCGCCAGATCCTGAAGGACATCTCGCTGTCGTTCTTTCCCGGCGCGAAGATCGGCGTGCTCGGCCTGAACGGCTCGGGCAAGTCGACGCTGATCCGCATCATGGCGGGCATCGACAAGGACATCGAAGGCGAAGCGACGCCGATGCCGAACCTGAACATCGGCTACCTGCCGCAGGAACCGCAGCTCGATCCGACGAAGACCGTGCGCGAAGCCGTCGAGGAAGGCCTCGGCGACCTGTTCCAGGCGAACAAGAAACTGGAAGAAATCTACGCTGCGTATGCCGAGCCGGACGCCGACTTCGACGCGCTCGCAGCCGAGCAGGCGAAATACGAGGCGATCCTCGCGTCGAGCGACGGCGGCAGCCCCGAGCAGCAGCTCGAAGTGGCCGCCGACGCGCTGCGCCTGCCGGCGTGGGATGCGAAGATCGAGCACCTGTCGGGCGGCGAAAAGCGCCGCGTCGCACTCTGCAAGCTGCTGCTCGAAAAACCCGACATGCTGCTGCTCGACGAGCCGACCAACCACCTCGACGCCGAATCGGTCGACTGGCTCGAGCAGTTCCTGGTGCGCTTCCCGGGCACCGTCGTCGCCGTCACGCACGATCGCTACTTCCTCGACAACGCGGCCGAGTGGATTCTCGAACTCGACCGCGGTCACGGCATTCCGTGGAAGGGCAACTACAGCAGCTGGCTCGACCAGAAGGAAGAGCGCCTGAAGCAGGAAGAGGCGTCGGAATCCGCGCGCCAGAAGGCGATCAAGAAGGAACTGGAGTGGGTGCGCCAGAACCCGAAGGGCCGTCAGGCGAAGTCGAAGGCGCGTATCGCGCGCTTCGAGGAGCTGAGCAGCCAGGAATACCAGAAGCGCAACGAAACGCAGGAAATCTTCATTCCGGCCGGCGAGCGCCTCGGCAATGAAGTGATCGAGTTCAAGAACGTCAGCAAGTCGTTCGGCGATCGCCTGCTGATCGACAACCTGAGCTTCAAGATCCCGGCCGGCGCGATCGTCGGCATCATCGGCCCGAACGGCGCCGGCAAGTCGACGCTGTTCAAGATGCTGACCGGCAAGGAACAGCCGGATTCGGGCGAAGTGGTGATGGGCCCGACGGTGAAGCTCGCGTACGTCGACCAGAGCCGCGACGCGCTCGACGGTTCGAAGACGGTGTTCGAGGAAATCTCGGGCGGCGCCGACGTGCTGACGGTCGGCAAGTACGAAACGCCGTCGCGCGCGTACATCGGCCGCTTCAACTTCAAGGGCGGCGACCAGCAGAAGATCGTCGGCAACCTGTCCGGCGGCGAACGCGGCCGCCTGCACCTCGCGAAGACGCTGATCTCGGGCGGCAACGTGCTGCTGCTGGACGAACCGTCGAACGACCTCGACGTCGAAACGCTGCGTGCGCTGGAAGACGCGCTGCTCGAATTCGCGGGCTCGGTGATGGTGATCTCGCACGATCGCTGGTTCCTCGACCGGATCGCGACGCACATCCTCGCGTTCGAAGGCGATTCGCAGGTCACGTTCTTCGACGGCAACTACCAGGAGTACGAAGCCGACAAGCGTGCGCGCCTCGGCGAGGAAGCCGCGAAGCCGAAGCGCCTGCGCTACAAGCCGATCAGCCGCTGATCGGCGCGGCCCGGGCGCCCGGCGCCGCGATCGCGCGGCGCCGGATGCCGAAAGCGGCCGTATCCGGAACGGCACGACGAAAAAGCGAGCCCTTGGCTCGCTTTTTTTCCCCCGACGTTCGCCCCGCCGCTTACGCGAGCGCGCCCAGCTCGCGCAGCCGCGCCTCGGTCGTCGCCGCGCTCGTATGATGAATGCCGTGCCAGCCGAGCGCCGTCGCAGCCGCGGCGTTCTTCGCGTTGTCGTCGATGAACACGAGCTCGTGCGGCGCGATGCCTGGCAGGTGCGGATCGATCCGCGCATGCATCTCGCGGTAGATCGCCGGATCGGGTTTCACGAGCTTCACGCGGCCCGACACGACGATGTCCTTGAACCGGCGCAGCACCGGGAAGTTGTCCCATGCATACGGAAACGTCTGCGCGGACCAGTTCGTCAGCCCGAACAGCGGCATCCCTTGCGCGTCCAGCCGGTCGACGAGGGCCGCGCCCTCTTCGAGCACGCCGCCGATCATCTCGTGCCAGCGCGCGTAGAACGCGCGGATCAGCGCTTCGTGCTCCGGAAACTTCGCGACGAGTTCGGCCGTGCCTTCCTCGATCGTCTGCCCGCCGTCCTGGCGGACCACCCAGTCCATCGCGCACACGTGCGTGAGGAACCAGCGGCGCTCGGCATCGTCGGGAATCAGTTCGCGGTAAAGGTACTCGGGGCTCCAGTCGATCAGCACGCCGCCGAAATCGAACACCACTGCCTTGATCGTCATGCGAACTCCGTGGCGAGCACGTCTGCGAGCGGACGCGGCGTCACCGCGTTACCCGACAGCGAATTATTGTTCCAGATGAAGTGATGATGCGCGACGATCTGCGCCGCCGACAGGTGAGCGCGCTCGTTCGTCGTGTGCAGATCGGACACGACCGTCGTCCGGTAGCCGAGCAGCGCGGCACGGCGCGCGGCCGAATCGACGCAGAACTCGGTCGCATAGCCGCAGATCAGCACCGAACGGATGCCATGGCGATCAAGCTGCACCGCGAGCGGCGTGTCGTGGAACGCGTCGCTCGCCTGCTTGCGCACACGCCAGTCGTCGAGACCTACGATGAGCCCCGCATGCAGCTCCCAGCCCGGCGTGCCGGGCACGATGTCGTCGCCCGCGTCGCCGTCGTGCTGCACGAAGCACACCGGCGCGTTCGCCGCGCGCGCCGCCGCCGTCAGCCGGTTGATGCCCGACACCACGTCGTCGAGCCGGTACGCGGGCTGCGCCCGCTCCACCAGCCCGCGCTGCATGTCGACCACGATCACCGCAGTGTCCGCCATGACTTCCCCTCGCTGTGATTGTTCCGCCGTCGTGCGGTCGCTATCCGGCCGCCCTCCAGCCATTACCGCGCGTTGCGTCAGATCGGCTGCGTGCGCGCATCGAGCCACGCCTTCGCGTCGCCGCTCAGGTGCCGGCCGACGCGCTCGCGCACCGTCGCGTGATACGTGTTCAGCCACGCGCGCTCTTCGTCGTGCAGCATCTCGATGAGCACGCAGCGCGTGTCGATCGGGCACAGCGTCAACGTCTCGAACGCGAGGAAATCGCCGAATTCCGTCTGCCCGGCCGCACGGTTCACGACCAGGTTCTCGATCCGGACGCCCCACTGGCCCGGACGGTACACGCCCGGCTCGATCGACGTGATCATCCCCTCTTCCATCGCCGTGTACGGCTCGGCCGGCGCATAGTGCGAGATCACCTGCGGCCCTTCGTGCACGTTCAGGAAGTACCCGACGCCATGCCCGGTGCCGTGGCCGTAGTCGAGCCCGGCCGCCCACATCGGCGCACGCGCGATCGCGTCGAGCATCGGCGAGCGGATGCCGCGCGGGAAGCGGGCGCGCGACAGCGCCATCATCGATTTCAGCACGATCGTGAAATCGCGCCGCTGCAGGTCGCTGACGGTGCCGACCGGCACGACGCGCGTGATGTCGGTCGTGCCCGTCATGTACTGGCCGCCCGAATCGATCAGCAGCAGCCCGTCGCCGGCGATCGTCGCGTGCGACTCGCGCGTCGCGTGGTAGTGCGGCATCGCGCCGTTCGCGTTGAAGCCGGCGATCGTCGCGAAGCTCGCCGACACGTAGCCGGGGCGGCGCGCGCGCGCGGCCGTGAGTTTTTCCTCGATCGTCAGCTCGGTGATCGTCTCGCGATTGACGGCCTGTTCGAACCACGCGAAGAATTCCGCGAGCGCGGCGCCGTCGTGCTCCATCGTCACGCGCACGTGCTCGATCTCGGCGGACGTCTTGCGCGACTTCGCGAACGTCGACGGATTCACGGCCTCGATGAGCTTCACGCCGGCCGGCACGGCCTCGAGCGTGCCGAACGTCACGCGGCGCGGGTCGATCAGCAGCGTCGCGCCGTCGGGCAGCGCCGCGAGCGACGCACGCGCGGCGTCATAGGCGCGGACGTCGACGCCATCCTGCGCGAGCGACGCGGCCAGCGCCGGCGGCACCTTGCCGTCGGCGACGAACAGCGTCGCGCGATCGGTGCCGATCATTGCGTGCGCAACGAACACCGGATTGAAGTTGACGTCGGCGCCGCGCAGGTTGAACAGCCACGCGAGATCGTCGAGCGTCGACACGAAGTGCCATTGCGCGCCCTGCGCGTGCATCGCGCGGCGCACGTCGGCGAGCTTGCTCGCGCGCGTCGTGTCGGCCTGCGGCGCGACGTGCTCGAATACCGCGTCCCCGGGCAGCCCCGGCCGCTCCGGCCAGATCGCATCGAGCAGGTCGACGTCGGTACGCAGCGCGATGCCGCGCGCGCTCAGCGCGGCCGTCAACCCGCGCGCGGCCGCGACGCCGAGCACGGCGCCGTCGACCCCGACCGTCGCGCCGGCCGCCACGTTCCGCGCGAGCCAGTCGACGTGCGGTGCGCTCTGCTGCCCGCCCGTCATCTTCATCAACTGCACGCCCGTGCCCGCCAGTTCGGCATCGGCCTGCACCCAGTAGCGGCTGTCGACCCACAGCCCCGCGAAATCCGCGGTCACGACCAGCGTGCCGACCGAGCCCGTGAAGCCGGACAGCCAGCGGCGCGCCTGCCAGCGCTCGGGCAGGTATTCGGACAAGTGGGGATCGGCGGACGGCACGAGATAGGCGGCCAGATTCTCGCGCGCCATGGCGTCGCGCAGCAGCGCGAGACGGGCCGGCACCGGCGAGACTTCGGGGAGACGGGCATTCATGATTTCACCTGAGAGCATTCAGCGACGGGCCGACAGCGCGACCGTCACGGCTACGGCAAGGAACGCGACGCCGGTGCAGACCGGCCATTCGAGCGTCTCGCCATCGTAAAACAGTCCCGAGAGATTGCCGACCATGCGGGCGGCGGCCGCGCCCACGATGCCGACGAGCACCGCGATCCACCACGCCGGCCGGCCCGTGCGCCGCAGCGGATGCAGCCAGCGGCCGAACAGCCCGACGGCCGCTCCCAGGACAAGGATTCCAAACCAGTTCATTCAACGCCTTCTATAAATTCAGATTCGTCCCATAGGCGTGAACGCTGCCAGCGGCTAGCATCGATTCATCCATCGAACCCGAGACCAGCCGGGCGCCGCGAACATTCGAGTGTAGGGGCCGACTCGACGTTATGGCAAGCGCACACCGGCTGCCGTATTGAAGAAATCCTCATGCGAATCGCTCTGATCGATCCGGAATCGCGTCATACCGCACTCCTGAACCGCCTGCTCTTCGCGGGCGGCCACGTGTGCCATGCGTTTTCGTCCAGCACCGCATTCTTCGAGTGGCTCGCTGCCGACAACACCTGCGACATGCTGGTCACCGGCCACTGGGCCGGCGACCAGCCGGCGCAGGAAGTCATCCCGCGCGCGCAGGCGGTCCTGCCCGGATTGCCGGCCATCGCGGTGATGCAGTCGGCGCGCGAAAGCGAAATCGTGTCGTGCCTGCACGCCGGCGCCGACGATTGCCTCGTGCGCCCGGTGAGCGGGCCCGAGCTGCTCGCGCGCGTCAACGCACTGAGCCGGCGCGCCGGCGTACGGCGGGCGCCCACCCGCTCGCGCGAAATGTATGGCGAATACGCGTTCGACGCCACGCATTGTCTCGTGCGTTTCGGCGACGCAATCGTTTCACTCACGCCGAAAGAGTTCCGTTTCGCACAATTGCTGTTCACGAACCTGTCGCGACCCGTGTCGCGCGCGCACATCCTGGAAACGGTATGGGCACGCCGCCGCGACATGAAGTCGCGCACGCTCGACACGCACGCGTCCCGGCTGCGCAGCAAATTGCAGTTGCTTCCGGAGCGCGGCTACCAGCTGTTGCCGCTCTACGGCTTCGGCTATCAGCTCGACCGCGTACCGATCGAGCCCCCAAATTCCCGGCCGCGCCACGCCGATGCCCGGTATGCGGCGAGTGAGGAAATCGCCGAAACGCTATAATATGGGGCTAAACGATAGCCCTCGATATGCAACTCCTCACGATCGGAATCAATCACCACACTGCGCCTGTCGCCCTGCGCGAACGCGTGGCGTTTCCGCTCGAGCAAATCAAACCGGCTCTCGTTACGTTCAAGAACGTGTTTCTCGGCCCGCAGGCGCCCAATACGCCCGAAGCGGCGATCCTCTCCACCTGCAACCGCACCGAACTGTATTGCGCGACCGACGATCGCGCGGCCCGCGAAGGCGCGATCCGCTGGTTGTCGGAATACCACCGGATTCCGGTCGACGAGCTCGCGCCGCACGTCTATGCGCTGCCGCAGTCGGAAGCGGTCCGGCACGCGTTCCGCGTCGCCTCCGGCCTCGATTCGATGGTGCTCGGTGAAACCCAGATCCTGGGCCAGATGAAGGATGCCGTTCGCACCGCGACGGAAGCCGGCGCGCTCGGCACCTATCTGAACCAGTTGTTCCAGCGCACGTTCGCGGTCGCGAAGGAAGTGCGCGGTACGACCGAAATCGGCACGCAGTCGGTGTCGATGGCCGCCGCCGCGGTTCGCCTCGCGCAGCGGATCTTCGAAAAGGTGTCGGATCAGCGCGTGTTGTTCATCGGCGCCGGCGAAATGATCGAGCTGTGCGCGACGCACTTCGCCGCGCAAGGCCCGCGCGAACTCGTCGTCGCGAACCGTACGGCCGAACGCGGCCAGCGGCTCGCCGAACGCTTCAACGGCCGCGCGATGCCGCTGGCCGATCTGCCCACCCGCATGCACGAATTCGACATCATCGTGTCGTGCACCGCATCGACGCTGCCGATCATCGGCCTCGGCGCGGTCGAGCGCGCGGTGAAGGCGCGCCGCCACCGTCCGATCTTCATGGTCGACCTCGCGGTGCCGCGCGACATCGAGCCCGAAGTCGGCAAGCTGAAGGACGTGTTCCTCTACACCGTCGACGATCTCGGCGCGATCGTGCGCGAAGGCAATGCATCGCGCCAGGCCGCGGTCGCCCAGGCCGAAGCGATCATCGAGACGCGCGTGCAGAATTTCATGCAATGGCTCGACACGCGCAGCGTCGTGCCGGTGATCCGTCACATGCATACGCAGGCCGATGCGCTGCGCCGGGCCGAAGTCGAGAAGGCGCAGAAGCTGCTCGCGCGCGGCGACGATCCGGCGGCCGTGCTCGAAGCGCTTTCGCAGGCGCTGACCAACAAGCTGATCCACGGCCCGACGAGCGCGCTCAACCGCGTCAACGGCGCCGATCGCGATTCGCTGATCGACCTGATGCGCGGCTTCTACCAGCACGCGCCACGCTCGAACGACCCGTCCGGCCACTAGCGCCGCTCGCCCTGCCGCCGGCCGGTCGTCGTTCTGCCGCCGGTCTATCCTTTCCGAACACCCCTTGCCCGGGAGCGCCGCTCCACACCATGAAGACGAGCATGCAACGCAAGCTCGACCAGCTTTCCACACGGCTGGCCGAACTGAACGACCTGCTGAGCCGCGAAAACGTCACGGCCGACCTCGACCAGTACCGCAAGCTGACACGCGAACATGCCGAACTCGGCCCGGTCGTCGAGCAATACGCGTTATGGCGCCAGTCGCGCAGCGACGAGACGGCCGCGCAGGAACTGCTTGCCGATCCGTCGATGCGCGATTTCGCGGAAGACGAAATCCGCAGCGCGCGCGAGGACATGGCGCGCCTCGAGACCGAGCTGCAGAAGATGCTGCTGCCGAAGGACCCGAACGACGACCGCAACATCTTCCTCGAAATCCGTGCCGGCACGGGCGGCGACGAATCGGCGCTGTTCGCGGGCGACCTGCTGCGCATGTACCTGCGCTTCGCGGAACGCCAGCGCTGGCAGGTCGAAATGATGTCGGAAAGCGCGTCGGACCTCGGCGGCTACAAGGAAGTGATCGTGCGGATCGCGGGCCAGGGCGCGTATTCGCGCCTGAAGTTCGAATCGGGCGGCCATCGCGTGCAACGCGTGCCGGCCACCGAGACGCAGGGGCGCATCCATACGTCCGCGTGCACGGTCGCCGTGATGCCGGAAGCCGACGAGATCGGCGAGGTCGAGATCAATCCGGCCGACCTGCGCATCGACACGTTCCGCGCGTCCGGCGCGGGCGGCCAGCACATCAACAAGACCGATTCGGCGGTGCGCGTCACGCACCTGCCGACCGGGATCGTCGTCGAATGCCAGGACGACCGCTCGCAGCACAAGAACAAGGATCGCGCGCTGAAGGTGCTCGCCGCGCGCATCAAGGACAAGCAGTATCACGAGCAGCATGCGAAGGAAGCGGCGACGCGCAAGAGCCTGATCGGCTCCGGCGACCGTTCGGAGCGGATCCGCACGTACAACTTCCCGCAGGGCCGGATGACCGACCACCGGATCAACCTGACGCTGTACCGGCTCGAGGCGATCATGGACGGCGATCTCGACGAACTGATCGGCGCGCTCGTCACCGAGCACCAGGCCGAGCTGCTCGCGTCGCTCGGCGAAGCCGACTGAGGCCGCGATGTCCGACACCACCGCCGACGCGCTGCTGCGCGCCTCGCCGCTCGACCCGGTCGATGCACGCGTGCTGCTCGCGCACGCGCTTGGCTGGACCCGCACGCAACTGATCACGCGCGGCGACGCGCCGCTCGACGCCGCCGCCGTCGAACGCTACCGCGCGCTCGAAGCACGGCGCATCGCCGGCGAGCCCGTCGCGCAATTGGTGGGGATGCGCGAGTTCTTCGGCCGCCCGTTCGAGGTGACGCCCGACGTGCTGATCCCGCGCCCCGAAACCGAGCTGCTCGTCGAAGCCGCGCTCGATGCGATCGACGGGCTGCCGCACGCAGCCGTGCTCGATCTCGGCACCGGCAGCGGCGCGATCGCCGTGTCGATCGCGGCCGAGCGTCCCGATGCGCGCGTGTGGGCGCTCGACCGTTCGCCGGACGCGCTCGCCGTCGCGCAACGCAATGCCGACAAGCTGCTCGGCACGCCGCGCCCCGGCGGCCCGCTGCACTGGCTGCAGAGCGACTGGTACGCGGCGCTCGATCCCGCGCTCGCGTTCGATACGATCGTCAGCAACCCGCCGTACATCGCGCAGCACGATCCGCACCTCGGACAAGGCGACCTGCGTTTCGAGCCGCGCGGCGCGCTCACCGACGATGCCGACGGCCTCAGCGCGATCCGCACGATCGTCGCGGGCGCCGGCGCCTATCTGAAACCGGGCGGCACGCTCTGGATCGAGCACGGCTACGACCAGGCCGAAGCCGTCCGCGCGATACTGGCGTCGCACGGCTTCGTCGCGGTCGAATCGCGCGCCGATCTCGCCGCCATCGAACGCACGACCGGCGGCCGCCTGCCGGGCTGACGCCCGGCCCGCCCGGTTGAAATCCGCTATCATTTCGATCTAACGCCCCGCAAACGCAAGGTCAGTCATGGACACCCAACAACGTATCAAGCAAATCGTCGACGAAAATCAGGTCGTGCTCTTCATGAAGGGCAACGCGCAATTCCCGATGTGCGGCTTCTCGGGCCGCGCCGTGCAGGTGCTGAAGGCCTGCGGCGTCGACCAGTTCAAGACGGTCAACGTGCTCGAGGACGACGAAATCCGCCAGGGCATCAAGGCATTCTCGAACTGGCCGACCATCCCGCAGCTCTACGTGAAGGGCGAATTCATCGGCGGCTCGGACATCATGATGGAGATGTACCAGTCGGGCGAACTGCAGCAACTGTTCGCCGCCGCTTAAACGCGGCGCCCGTCCCCCTTTCGATGGCATCTCCCAGCGTGCCGCCACGCCGGCTGATCGTCGCGATCACCGGCGCCACCGGCGCGATTTACGGTGTGCGGCTGCTCGACCTGCTGCGCGCCGCCGGCGGCGTCGAAACGCACCTGCTGATTTCGAACGCCGGCTGGCTCAACATCCAGCATGAACTGAAGCTGCCGAAAGCCGATGTCGAAAGCCGTGCCGACGTCGTGCATTCGGTGCGCGACGTCGGCGCGACGATCGCGTCGGGCTCGTTCGCGACCGACGGCATGGTGATCGCACCCTGCTCGATGAAGACGCTCGCGAGCGTCGCGCACGGGCTGTCCGACAACCTGATCACGCGCGCGGCCGACGTTACCCTGAAGGAACGCCGCCGTCTGGTGCTGATGGTGCGCGAAACGCCGTTCAACCTCGCGCATCTGCGCAACATGACCGCCGTCACCGAAATGGGCGGCATCGTCTTTCCGCCACTGCCGGCGTTTTACGCGATGCCGAAGACGATCGAGGAACTCGTCGACCAGACCGTCACGCGCGTCCTCGACCTCTTCGCGCTCAGCGCGCCGCTCACGACACCGTGGGCCGGTATCCGTCACGCGCAGTAACGCCTCTTTTGCGCGCATCTCCGTCGATTTGCGCAGCAACCCCGTTGATTTCGCGCTTTCGGATGCGAACCGGTATTCGATTGCCTGGCGCCGAGACGATTATCAACAAACAAGCGTCAATCAAATTCCCGTTCGCCGATTTATCAATGCACGGTACGCGCCTATAGTCACAGGCAAATCCTTTCGCAGGTCACCACCATGAACCGCTTGCCTTCGCTGTACCTGTCCCACGGCGCCCCGACGCTGCCGATCGACCCGGCGCTGCCGTCCGGCGCGTTCACGCACCTCGGCGCCGAACTGCCGCACCCGCGCGCGGTGCTGATGCTGTCCGCCCACTGGGGCACGCAACAGCCGGTCGCGAGCGTCGCCGCGCATCCGGACACGATTCACGACTTCTACGGTTTCCCGCAGGCGCTGTACGACATCCGCTATCCGGCGCCGGGCGCACCCGACGTCGCCGAGCGCGCGGCCGCGCTGCTGAACGCGGCCGGCATCGCAACCGCGACGACCGAACACGGCCTCGATCACGGCGCGTGGGTGCCGATGCTGCTGATGTTTCCGGAAGCCGACGTGCCGGTCGCGCAACTGTCGATCCAGCCGCGCGCGGACGCCGCGCATCACTTCGCGCTCGGCCGCGCGCTGCGGCCGCTGCGCGACGACGGCGTGATGGTGATCGGCTCGGGCCAGATCACGCACAACCTGCGCGCCGCCGATTTCGGCGCGGCGCCCGAGGATGCGGACCCGCGCGTCGCGGAATTCACGGACTGGTTCGAGGCGAGACTTGCCGCGCGCGACGTCGACGCGCTGCTCGACTACCGTCGGCAGGCGCCGCACGCGGCGCTGATGCATCCGACCGACGAGCACCTGCTGCCGGTCTTCGCGGCGCTCGGCGCGGCGGACGACGACTACCGGCTCGGCATCCAGTCGCTCGGCACCTACCAGCGCGTGCTCGCGATGACGAACTACGTGTTCGCGAGCGCCGGCGCCTGAGCCGCGGCGCAACCGCCGGGCCAGCAAAAAGCCCGCCCGGGCATCGCTCGGGCGGGCTTCTTTTATCCCTGCATCCTGCCGCCGCCGAATCCGGCGACAGGTCAGCCGTCAGACACCGACCCCTTCGAGGATCTCGTCGTGCGACTCGCGCTCGTCGAGATACTGGGTCCGGTAACCGGTATTCACGCCCCAGAAGTAGAACACCAGCGAGATTGCCGCGACGACCAGCATGTCCCAGCCGTACGGCAGCATGCCGTAACCGCCGAATTCCTTGCTGCCGATCAGCGACAGCACGGCCATCGTCGGCAGATACGCGACCAGCCACCATGCGGCCTTCAGGTCGGCGCCCCAACCGGTCCAGCCCGACTTCGCCTGGAAGTAGAAATACACCGGCAGCGCAACGATCATCAGCAGGATGATTTCGCCCGTCAGCGGCCACTTTGCCCAGTACAGGATCAGCGATGCGCACACGAACGCGAACGGCGCGATCAGCTTCATCAGCGGAATCGACAGCGGACGCTCGATGTCGGTCGCCGAACGGCGCAGCGCCATCAGGCTGATCGGACCGGTCAGGTACGAGATCACCGTCGCGACCGAGATCACCGCTGCGAGCGAACTCCAGCCGCGGAAGAAGAACAGGAACACGAACGACACGAGCAGGTTGAACCACATCGCCTGGCGCGGCACGCCGTAGATCGGGTGCACGTTGCCGAACATCTTCGGCATCGTGTTGTTGCGCTCCATCGCGTAGATCATGCGGGTGGTCGTCGCCATGTAGGTCGTACCGGTACCGCTCGGGCTGATGAACGCGTCGACATACAGCAGGACCGCGAGCCAGTTCAGGTTCAGCGCGATCGCGAGTTCCGCGAACGGCGACGAGAAGTTGAAGTGCGCCCAACCCTTCGCGACGTCGGCCGGGTCCACCGAACCGATATACGCCATTTGCAGCAGCACGTAGATCACGAGCGCGAGCAGGATCGACGTGATCACCGCGAACGGCACGCTGCGCGCCGGGTTGCGCGCTTCGCCGGCCAAGTTCACCGGGCTCTGGAAGCCGTTGAACGCGAACACGATGCCGCTCGTTGCGACCGCGGTCAGCACGGCCGACCAGCCGTACGGCGCGAAGCTCGTACTCGACGCGGTGCCGAGGTTCTCCGAGTGGAAGCTCGTCAGCATGAGGCCGAGGATCGTCAGGCCGGGGATCAGGAACTTGAAGATCGTGATCGCGGTGTTCGCCCGCGCGAAGGCCTTGACGCCCCAGTAGTTCAGCATGAAGTAGACGACGACCAGCACGGCCGACAGCAGCAGGCCGAGCGTCTGCAATTCACCGTTCACGAACAGTGCATGCGCCCACGGATACGGCCACGTGCTCATATACTGGATCGACGCTTCGGCCTCGATCGGGATCACGGATACGATCGCGATCCAGTTGGCCCATGCGCTGATGAAGCCCACCAGCGAACCGTGCGAGTAACGCGCGTAGCGCACCATGCCGCCCGACTCGGGGAACATCGCGCCCAGTTCCGCATACGTCAGCGCAATCGCGAGAATCACGACAGCGCCGATGATCCATGCGCAGATCGCCGCCGGACCGGCAATCTTCGCGGCCTTCCAGGCACCGAACAGCCAGCCCGAGCCGATAATCGAACCCAGCCCCGTCAGCATCAATGCAAACGGGCCGATGTTCCGTTGAATAGAACTCTTCACATCCTCTCCTGTGTCTCAAAAAGCATGGTCGGCCGGCGGTCCGGGATCGGCTCGGACCGCACCGCGCACGCATTCTTGGGGGGAGGGTCACCCGATCGGGGCAACCCGTCCACGCGGCGCGTAGTTTAACGGTTGCACCTCGAACGTGGCGCCAAAATCGATCGGCCCCTACAAAAAATTCGCATCGCTTGCAAGCTTTGTAAACCTGATCTCCGCAATAACCCTGAGAGCATGGGAATACGGTTGACCGTCAGACCGATTAGCCGTATAAAGGACTTCGCAGGATTTCAAGTGGCGAGTGAATTGGTTCTTTCGTAGTTCGCCCATCAACGGTACTCCGGTTGGTCCTATTACCCCTTCCTTGATTTTCCGCACACCATGGGCTTCGGCCCCGTTTTATTTTTTTAGGAACAAGTAACATGGCAACCGGTACCGTCAAGTGGTTCAATGACGCAAAGGGCTTCGGCTTCATCACCCCGGAAGGCGGCGGCGACGATCTGTTCGCGCACTTCTCGGAAATCCGCGTCGAAGGCTTCAAGACGCTGCAAGAAAACCAGAAGGTTGAATTCGAAGTGAAGACGGGCCCGAAGGGTCTGCAAGCTGCGAACATCCGTCCGGTCTAAGCTGGCGCGATCATTCGTGTAAAAAAGCCCCGCTTCGGCGGGGCTTTTTGCTTTTGGGCGCCGGTCATCCTGCATGGCGACCGGTCACCACCCGCCATTCAGCCGAACAGTCGCTGCGCGTGAATACCGAGACCCGTCGCGACACTCGCGAGGCGATCGCCGAACACCGGCTGCGCATCCGGGAACGCGCCGGCGAGCGCGCCCGACAGGAACGCGAGCCCCGTCGAACCGCCGGTGAAATACAGCGCACCGACATCGCGCGGCGCAACGCCCGCAAGCCGCACCGTCTCGCGCGCGGCGTCGACGATGCGCGCGGTATCGTCCCGGCTCGCGTCGACGAGGCGATCCGCGTCGAACGCGATCAGCAGATCTTCTTCCACGTCGTTCAGGTCGATCATCGTCTCCCCGCCCGCCGCGACGCCGATCTTCGCTTCTTCCGCGCGCGCCATCAGCGCATGCCCGAGCCGCTGCTCGACCACGCTCGTGAGCCGGTCGTACTGCCGCACATCCTGGTACAGGTGCTTCATCAGCTTCAGCTCGCCGATCCGCTTCGGCGTGTAGACGGTGTTGATCAGGTGCCAGGTCGCGAGATCGAAGTAGATCTTGTTCGGCAATTCGCGCCCTTCCGGGTCGAGCGAACGGTAGCCGAATGCAGGCAGGATCGCCGCCAGCTCGACACGCCGGTCGTAGTCGGTGCCGGCGACGTGCACGCCGTGGTGCGCGAGCACGTCGTCCTTGCGCTCGAGCCGCGCCATCCGCTGCGGGCCGACGCGCACCAGCGAGAAGTCGGACGTGCCGCCGCCGATGTCGGCGACGAGCACCAGACGCTCCGTCGGCTGGCGCGATTCGTAGTCGAACGCGGCGGCGATCGGTTCGTACTGGAAGTGCACGTCCGTGAAGCCGACCGATTGCGCGGCCGCCTCGAGCTGAGCCTGGGCGAGGCGGTCGGCGCGCGGATCGTCGTCGACGAAGAACACCGGCCGGCCGAGCACCGCGCGGCCGATCGGCGCGCCCGCGCGCGCTTCGGCCTTGCGCTTCAGGTGCGTCAGGAAGCGCGCGATGATTTCGGTGTACGCGATCGCACTGCCGTCGCCGAGATCGGTCGTCGTTTCCGCGAGCGGCGAGCCGAGGATGCTCTTCATCGAGCGCATCAGCCGGCCGTCGAAACCGTCGATATAGGAAGCCAGCGCCGCCCGGCCGTACTCGACCGTCTCTTCGTCGTTGTTGAAGAAGATCGCGGTGGGCAGCGTCAGGTGGTCGCCTTCGACGGGCGCGAGGCGCATGCCATCGCCGTCGGGCAGCGCCACGGCGGAATTGGACGTGCCGAAATCGATCGCGCAGTAAGTCATGGGAAATTGCCGCAGCAGGCCGGCGCGAAAACGGAAAGGACGGGCTTTTTAACATGAAGCCCGCGGGATCACAACCGGGGTCGGCCACCGGTGTCGCGCAGCGGGCGCCGGCGGCGGCGCGCGGCGTGGCGCGCCGGGAACATGCGCGGGCAGGATGCGCGACGCAGCCCGCCCGCCTGCGGGGTCAGGCTGCCGTGTCGAAGCTCTTCTTCCACGCGCCCGCGTAGACGACTTCGCCGATCGCATGGCGCGTGCGCGGCGCCTTCTCGCGATCGCGCAGCACGGGATCGAGCTTGTCGACGTTGCCGTAGTGGCCGAGCGAGATGATCGACACGATCGCGACGTCCGCCGGAATCGCGAACGCGTCGCGGAACGCCTTCGCGTCGAACCCGCTCATCTGGTGCGCGGCGAGGCCGAGCGCGTGCGCCTGCAGCACCAGCGACATCGCGGCGGCGCCGGCGTCGTACAGCGCGGTCGGCGCCGGCTCGCCCTTCGGCGTCAACGTGTGCGCGGTGACCGCGATCAGCACCGGCGCCGGCGCATTCCAGCCCTGGTTGAACGGCACCAGCGTCGCAAACGCGCGCTTGAACGCGTCTTCGTCCTGGGTGCGATCGAATACGATGAAACGCCACGGTTGCGCGTTGTACGCGGACGGCGCCCAGCGCGCCGCTTCGAGCACCGCGTGGAGATCGCCGGCGCTGACGGGTTCATCCGAATACGCGCGCGGGCTCCAGCGGCCCGCGATCAGATCGTGAATCGAAACAGTGGTGGGAGCAGGTTTGACGGACATGCGGTTCCTCGCTGACATCGATGAAGGGGCGCGAACGCCCGGCGAACCGCAAGCATACCTGCTTGAGCGACAGCGCGCCCGATGCTGCCGCGCTATGCAAATCTCCGTACGTGCAATGGCCGGCCGCAGCGGGTGCGGCCGGCCGGGCCGCCGCGATCAGGCTGCCTGCGCGGCCGCGCGCGACGGGCCGCGGTTGATCCGCAGCACGATCAGCGCGCCGACGATGCACAACCCGCCCGAGATCATCGACGCGATCGTATAAGTGCCGAGGCTCGCGCGCAGCAGCCCCGCGCCGAGCGCCGCGAACGCCGCGCCGAGCTGGTGGCCGGCGACGATCCAGCCGAACACGACCGGCGCCGCGGCCTTGCCGAACACGTCGGTCGCGAGCCGCACGGTGGGCGGCACGGTCGCGATCCAGTCGAGCCCGTAGAACATCGCGAACAGCGGCAGCCCGAAGAAATCGATCCCGAACGCATGCGGCAGGTAGATCAGCGACAGCCCGCGCAGCCCGTAGTACCAGAAGAGCAGCACGCGGTTGTCGTAACGGTCGGACAGCCACCCCGACAGCGTCGTGCCGAACAGGTCGAACACGCCCATCGCCGCGAGCAGCGACGCGCCCTGCACTTCGGTCATCCCGTAGTCGCTGCACATCGCGATCAGGTGCGTGCCGACATAGCCGTTGGTGCTCGCGCCGCAGATGAAGAAGCTGAAGAACAGCAGCCAGAAGTCGCGCGAGCGGCTCGCCGTCAGCAGCGTGCGGAACGCGACCGCGAGCGGGTTCTCCTTCGTCGCGTCGGGCGCGGGCGGCGCATCGGCCGGCTCGCCGTACGGGCGCAACTGCACGTCGGCCGGCCGCTCGGGCAGCAGGAACGCGACGAGCGGAATCACGATCGCGGCCGCCACCGCGACGACCAGCACGACCGGCCGCCAGCCGTGGCGCTGCGCGATCGCCGCGAGCATCGGCAGGAACACGAGCTGGCCGGTGGCCGTGCTCGCGGTCAGGATCCCCATCACGAGGCCGCGCCGCGCATGGAACCAGCGCGTGACGAAGGTCGCGGACAGCGTCAGCGCGACGACGCCCGTCGAGCAGCCGACCATCAGCCCCCAGATCAGCACCATCTGCCAGCTCTGCGTCATCATCGACGACAGCGCGACGCCCGCACTCATCGTCACGAGCGCGGTGAGGATCGTCGGGCGCAGCCCGAAGCGCTGCATCGCGGCGGCCGCGAACGGGCCCGTCAGGCCGTACAGCGCGATGTTCACCGAAATCGCCAGCGAAATCGCCGCGCGGCTCCAGCCGAGCTCGCGCTCGAGCGGCACCATCAGCACGCTCGGCGTCGCGCGCGTGCCGGCCGCCGCCAGCAGGATCAGGAATACCACCGCCGCCGCGAGCCATCCGTAATGGAAGCGCCCGCCGATTCGTGTCACTGCCCAGTTCATCTTCATGTTCTCCAGTTGGCGGCTCCGGTGTCGTCGCACCGGCTCCGCCCCAACCAGGCCACCTCCGCCGCACACTGCATCGGCTGACCCGGGCCGATGCTTGGCATTTTTCCCGTCGATCCGGCCGGCATTGTTACCGGTCGGTCACAAGTGTGTTGCGATCGTAGTTACCAGTCGGTAACATGTCAAGCAATTCATCACGAAGTCGAGGGTCATCATGTCGGACATCGAGGTCGCCAAGCCGCTGGCGCGGCGCACGCGCCGGCCGATCGACGGCGCGACCGCGCAGGAGCACCTGCTGCGAGCCGCCGAGGAGCTGTTTTACAAGGAAGGCGTGCGAACGGTCGGCGTCGAGGCGGTGGTGGAGCGCGCGGGCGTCAACAAGATGAGCCTGTACCGCCAGTTTTCGTCGAAGGACGAGCTGATTCTCGCGTATCTGGAGCGGATGGACGCGTGCTTCTTCGAGCGGCTCGACACGAGCGCCGCGAAGCATCCGGGGCAGCCGAAGGCGCAGTTGATCCAGTACTTCGTCGATCTCGCCGAGCGGGCGACGCAAAAGGACTATCGCGGCTGCCCGTTCGTCAACGTCGCCGCCGAATTCCCGGATGCGTCGCACCCGGCGCGCGAACGCGTCGCGCAGAACAAGGCGCAACTGATGCAACGGCTCGTCGCGCTTTGCGAAGGCGCCGGCGCGCGACAGCCGAAGGCGCTGGCCGATGCGCTCGCGCTGGTGGTCGAAGGCATCTACGCGGCGAGCCAGACCTACCGGCACGGCGAAACGCCGATCGGCATTGCGCCCGCGCTCGTCACGCAGTTGATCGAAGCCGCCTGCGCGTGACGGCCGGCGCGCCCTCGTCCCCGGCGCGCCCGCTACAATGCCGCTCTCTTCGCCCTTTCGCCCGACTGGCATCACGATGACCGACACCCGCCCCGATTCGCACGACGACATCCTCGCCGCCACGCGGCACTGGCTCGCGCGCGCGGTGATCGGGCTCAACCTGTGCCCGTTCGCGAAAAGCGTCTACGTGAAGGAACAGGTGCGCTACGCGATCAGCGAAGCGACGACGCTGGAAGACGCGCTCGCCGAACTCGAAACCGAGCTGCGCGCGCTGGAAGCGGCGGACCCGCGGCAGGTCGATACGACGCTCGTGATCTACCCGCATGCGTTCGCCGATTTCGTCGACTACAACGATGCGCTGTTCTTCGCCGAGCGGCTCGTGCGGCAATTGCGGCTCGACGGCGTGCTGCAGATCGCGAGCTTCCATCCGCAATACCAGTTCGAAGGCGCCGAACCCGACGACATCGAGAACTACACGAACCGCGCGCCCTATCCGATCCTGCACCTGCTGCGCGAGGACAGCATCGCGCGCGCGGTCGACGCGTTCCCGGACGCGTCCGCGATCTACGAAAAGAATCAGGAAACGCTACGCCGCCTCGGCCACGAAGGCTGGCGCGAATGGATGCGCCGGCCGGGCGACGACGTGTGACGCGGCGTGCAACGTGGGGCGGCGCGGGCGCGATGCCCGCGCGGCCCCACGTCAGCCTTCGGCCGGCTCGACGGCGCCGCCGCCCGCCGCGGCGGCTTGCGCGACGAAGAAGCGTTGGTTGAGTTCGGCGAGCCCGAACATCGCGAGGATCTCGGTCAGCCGCTCGCCGGGCTTGCGGCGCGGCAGGTTCTTGTACTGCGCGATGATCAGCTCGTTCTTCATCGAATGCTCCCAGCCGACCAGCTCGGTCACGCTGACCTGGTAGCCGTGCGCTTCGAGCTGCAGGCAGCGCAGCACGTTGGTGATCTGGCTGCCGAATTCGCGCGTATGCAGCGGATGCCGCCATACCTCGGTCAGCGCATTCGCGAGCGACTTGCCCTTGTTCTTGCGCAGCACACCCGCGACTTCCGCCTGGCAGCACGGCACCAGCACGATGTGCTGCGCGCGCTTCGCGAGCGCGAAGCGGATCGCGTCGTCGGTCGCCGTGTCGCATGCGTGCAGCGCGGTGACGACATCGACCGTTTCGGGCAGTCGCGGCGACGTGATCGAATCGGCGACCGACAGGTTCAGGAACGACATGCCGCCGAACCCGAGCCGCGCGGCGAGTTCGGTCGAGCGCGCGACGAGTTCCTCGCGCGTCTCGATGCCGTACACGTGCGACGCAAACGCCGGCGTGCCGTGCCCCGGCTGCTGCTTGAAGAACAGGTCGTACAGGATGAAGCCGAGATACGACTTGCCGGCGCCGTGATCGACGAGCGTCACGTTGCCTTTGTCGGCCTGCACGCCGGCGAGCAGCGGCTCGATGAACTGAAACAGGTGGTAGACCTGCTTCAGCTTGCGGCGGCTGTCCTGGTTCAGCTTCCCGTCGCGGGTGAGGATGTGCAGTTCCTTCAGCAGCTCGACGGACTGCTCCGGACGGATTTCGTGGGTCTTGTTCGACATCGTGAAGCGGCGCCGGGCCACGGTCTGTCGACCACGGCCCGGCGGCGGGAATTCGTGAGGAATGGCGGTAGTTTACCGAAAATACGCGCTCAGGCCCGGACGCCGAGCCGCCACAACGACGTGACCTCGGCCCGACGCGCCGCATGCAGCGGATCGTCGGCGTCCATCGACTTCGGATGCGCGGGGCGGATGTCGTCACGGCCGAGCACGACGAGGCCGGCTTCGTCGATCCACTGCAGCAAGGTGTCGCGCGGCCGCAGGCCGAGATGCTCGGCGAAATCGGACAGGATCAGCCAGCCCTCGCCGCCCGGCTCCAGATGCGCGGCCAGCCCTGCGAGGAAACCGCGCAGCATGCGGCTGTCCGGGTCGTAGACCGCGTATTCGATCGGCGCGCTCGGCCGGGCCGGCACCCACGGCGGGTTGCACACCACGAGCGGCGCGCGGCCGGGCGGAAACAGGTCGGCTTCGACGATATCGACCCGGGCCGCGTGCCCGAGCCGCGCGACGTTCTCGCGCGCACAAGCCAGCGCGCGCGGATCCTGGTCGGTCGCGACGATGCGCTCGACGCCGCGCGAAGCGAGCACCGCCGCCAGCACGCCGGTGCCCGTGCCGATATCGAACGCGAGCGACGTCGCCGGCAGCGGCGCGCGCGCGACGAGCGCCACGTATTCGCCGCGCACCGGCGAGAACACGCCGTAGTGCGGATGGATCGGCGCGCCGCCGAGCGCCGGGATCGGCACGCCCTTCTTGCGCCATTCGTGCGCGCCGACGAGGCCGAGCAGTTCGCGCAGCGACACGACCGACGGCGCGCCGCCGGGGCCGTACGCCTCCTCGCAGGCCGCCCGCACGTCGGGCGCGCGGCGCAGCGGGATCGTGTAATCGGCGTCGAGCGGGATCAGCAGCATGCCGAGCGTGCGGGCGCGCTGCGATTGCGCGAGACGATGCAGGTTGAACGCATCGACGCCGGCCGCGGCTTTCGCCTTCTTCGGCTTGCGTTCGACACGGCGCGCCATCGCCTGCACGAGCTGGCGCGCATTCTGGAAGTCGCCCTGCCAGACGAGCGCGGTGCCCTCGCAGGCGAGGCGGTAGGCCGCGTCGGCGGTGAGGCGGTCGTCGGCAGACACCGCGCGCTTCGGCGGTTGCACGCCGGCTTCGGAGCGCCAGCGCACGGCATGATCGACGCCGTCGGCATCGGTCCAGTGGAAAACGGGGGAATCGGTCACGCGAACTCGGTACGGTTGGCTTCAACGGCGGCGAGAATTCACCGCGCGGACCACACCATACCGCGCTTTGCCCGACCCGGCAAAACAGGCGCCGCGACGGCCGCCCGAAAGCGTTCGTCGCGGCGCAACCGTCAATCAGGCGAGATCGAAGGTTTCCGCAACGGGCGCGTCGCGCTTGACGGCCGCGATGCCGTTCTCGCGTGCCTGCTCGCTGCTGTACGTCTCGCTCGTGCCGATGACCTGGTGATTGGCCGCCTTCAGATTGAACATGGGCTCACCGTTGTGGGCGAGCTTCCGTTCGTAGCGCGCGTCGAGCGGCGCGTTTTCCCGTACGGACGCGATCCCGTTCTTCGCGCCGCTTTTCTCCTCGTACCGCTCGCTCGCGAGGATGATCTCGCCGTTCGCCGACTTCAGATGGAAGTAGTACTGACCGTTCGTGGCTTTCTTGAGCTCGAATTTTGCCGCCATGGATTTCCCCTAAAAGAATGTCCGACCCTCGGACATCGTCAAGTGTAGAGCCCACGCCGACGAAAATCGATACTCCACGAAGATAAGCGTTAAATATTGTTAAATGGTGAATTTTCAGACACATTTGACCGACGTTGCACATCAACCGGACGACCTAGCCGCCCCACCCCGGCATGGCCGGCAGACGCAGCGTGCCCACGTCGCTGAAGTGCACGGTGCCCAGCACGCTGCCCGCGAGCCGGCCGCGCAGCGCATACGGTAGCTCGCCGTTCGCGGCCGCGCCGGGCAGGTTCCACGCCTGCCGCGCGGCCGCGAAAGCCGACACCGAAACCGGCACGTCGAGCACGGCTTCGCCGAACCGCGGCACGGTGCCCGCCCGGTCGCTGACGCCGCTTGCGAACGGCGTGCCGTTCAGGTCGAGCGCGACCGAGATGCCGTCGTAGTCGATTGGCGCATCGTTCGGATTCTGCACGCGCAACTTCAGGCTGAAGCGCATCTCGAGGCCCTGCCCGACCAGGGGGTCGAGCCCGGCGACCGACACGCGCACCGGCTCGCGCGTGAGCGCCGCGCAACCACCCAGCAGGAACACGGCGGCGAACAGCAACAGCACGGCGCGCAACGGCGCGATACGGAACAGGGCTCGCGGCATGGGACAACCTCCTCGCGGCAATCGATGAACGGGTTCGTCGCTCCATTGTACCGATCGTGCCGCCCTTCACCGGATTTCGTAGTTTCCGCGACGCCGCAAGATCGTTAATAGATTAAAACTACGAAATTTCCAGTCGAACGGAGAGCGCATTAATGCCTTTCAGCATTCAATGAAGCGCCAGGAATTCAATAGATGCGCTTTCTAATTTTTTCGTTTCCTTTACCCAAAACCATCAAGTATATTTACGCATCCTTGGAGCAAGCCGACAAACCTTGAAGCCGCATGACGGCGCATTTACGGGACGGCTACACGCTGTCCCTCCGTCCTGCGGACTGGCCCGGCCAGCCCCGTAGGTCGTCGGTTCAAAGGGATTGCGCGCCCGCGCCGGGCGTGCGGCCCCGTGTCGTGCGCGCGAAATCAATTCAGTACAACACGCGCCCGGCCATTTTGAACCGGCCAGTTAACCGATATCCGGAAATTCAGAGGGGGCAGTAAACCATGATTACCTTCACGTAGTCGGCCGCCGTCTTTTTCGAATAATCCGTCATTGGCATTTTTTCGCTGTTGATTAAACGGCGAGGGGATTGCTTTTGCCGGCGTTTTCGCAGCACTGAACGATTCTTTCAACAATCGAGGATTCAGTCATGTCGATTCATATTCGCAAGATGCGTTATCTGCCGCTCGTCGCCGCACTCGCGCTCGCCGGGTGCGGCGGCGACGACGGCGGTGCGGGCTCCGCTTCCGCGCTCAGCTCCGCCGGCGCGCCGCACACGAGCTCGTCGCCTGCCGTCACCGCGCCGCCGAGCGCATCCAATGTCGACAAGAGCGTCTCTCCCGTCGAACTGCCGGACACCGTCGTGCCCGTGAACTACCGGCTGTGGTTCCGCCCGAACGACGCGCTGAACGCGTTCGACGGCCGCGCCGACGTCGAGATCAAGGTGCTGAAGCCGGTCAACAACATCGTGGTCGCCGGCCACCGGATCAAGTTCACCAACGGCCGCATCACGCTACAGCCGGGCAACATCCAGCTGATCGCGACGCCGCAGGACAAGGGCGACTTCTATCAGTTGCGCCCCGTCGCCGGCACGATCTCGCCGGGCAACTATTCGCTGCACATGGAGTGGTCGGGCATCATCAACTTCAAGTCGTATGACGATCCGGTCAACCACACGGGCGGCAGCTGCGGCGACGATCCGTATCCGGGCTGCTCGGCCGCGGAAGGCGTGTTCCGCGTCGACCTGAAGGGCACCGACGGCAAGACGAGCGGCGCGATCCTCACGCAGGGCGAAACCAACCTGTCGCGCCAATGGTTCCCCGGCTGGGACGAGCCGGCGTTCCGCCCGACCTATGAAGTGACGGCCGAAGTGCCGCAAAGCTGGCGCGTCGTGTCGAACGCGGCCGAGAAGCCGTCGACCAACGTCGGCGGCGGCTACAAGCTCGTGCAGTTCGAGAAGACCCCGCCGATGCCGTCGTACCTGCTGTTCTTCGGCGGCGGCATGTTCGACACCTACGAGGACGATTTCACGAGCCCGCTGCCGGGCGGCAAGGGCGGCCTGCACCTGCGCGTGTTCACGCCGCCGGGCATGAGCGAGTGGGCGAAGCCGGCGATGGACCGCACCAAGCAGGCGCTCGACTTCTACTACCGCTACACGGGCATCCCGCTGCCGCTCACGAAGTTCGACACGGTGGCCGCGAACGACGCATTCAAGGAGCAGAAGGACCTGAACTTCGGCGGGATGGAGAACTGGGGCTCGATCCTCGAGTTCGCCGACGACATCCTGCCGCAGCCGGGCCAGCCGATGTCGCACTACGGCAACGAAGTGTTGACGCACGAAGTGGCGCACCAGTGGTTCGGCGATCTCGTGACGACCGACTGGTGGGACAACGTGTGGCTCAACGAATCGTTCGCGACGTTCTTCGAGACGAAGACCACGATCCAGTTCTTCCCCAACGAGTTCAGCTGGCTCGACCAGGTGAAGAACAAGTATCGCGTGATCAATCGTGACATCGGCCCGAACGCATTCCCGGTCGCGCCGAACTTCAACGATTGGGCGTCGAACGACTTCGTGCTGAGCGCCAGCGCGTTCACGTACGACAAGGGCGGCCACGTGCTGAAGACGCTCGAGAACTATCTCGGCGAGCAGACCTTGCGCAAGGGGCTGCAGCAGTACCTGGTCGACTACTCGTTCGGCAACGGGACGCCGAAGCGTCTGTGGGATGCGCTGTCGAAGGAAAGCGGCCAGGCGGTCGGCCCGATCGGCGACAGCTACGTGCGTCAGACCGGCGTGCCGCTGATCTCGCTCGACACGCAGTGCGACCTGACGAAGAACCAGACGGTCGTCACGCTGAAACAGCAGCCGTTCCCGAACAAGAACGCGTATCCGGGCCTGCAGTGGACGGTGCCGATCACGCTCGCGTACGGCCAGGGGCTCGCGAAACGCACGACGCTCGCGCTGAAGGATACGCAGGCACAGACGCGGATCGACGGCTGCACGGGCGTGGTCGCCGACCCGAGCGGGCTCGACTACTACGTCGTGAACTACAGCGACGCGGCCTGGAGCGGGCTGCTCACGCAGGTCAACAGCTCGACCGATCCGGTGCTGCTGGCGAACCTGAAGAGCGAAGCGGCGCTGCTCGTCGCGAACAACCTCGCGCCGGCCTCGCGCTCGACGTCGATCGGCTCGGTCGCTTCGCCGGCCGCGATGAAGCTGCGCCAGACGCCGACCTTCGGCGGCATCGAACCGGTGACGAAGGAGCGCCCGGCACGGCAATACCAGGGCATCTTCAAGCCGCGCAAGGTAGTGACGCAGTAACGGTGCGGCTCCGGCCGGCGCCGCGCCACCCGCGGTGCCGGCCGGCGTACCGGTTTCTCCGACCTGTTGACGGGCCTCGCATGCGAGGCCCTTTTTTCATGCGGCGGCGCCTCGGCCCGCCGTCTCGCCCACGCGGCGTTTCCCACGCAGGCTGCGGAAACCACGGGGCGAAACGCGCGGCTGCTGCGATGCAACGCGCGATGCCGCGCTAGCGATCGTCGCGGCGCCGGAACGCCCACCACGCGGCCAGCGCGGTGAAGCCCGCGACGAGCAGCACCATCAGCCAGAAGCCGTGCTTGTTCTCCGCGAACGGCACGCCGCCGACGTTCATCCCGAAGAAGCCGGCGACGATGTTGATCGGCAGCGCGATCACGGTGACGAGCGTCAACGTGAACAGCGTCCGGTTGTTCTGTTCGTCGAGGCGCGAACCGATCTCTTCCTGCAGCAGCTTGATGCGCTCGTTGAGTCCCGCCAGGTCGGCGAGCACCAGCGAGAATTCCTCGGTCGACTCGCGCAGCTCCTGCACGTCCTCCGTGTGCAGCCACGCAGGCGGCTTCGCGAGCAGCCGGAAGATCGACCCCGGCTCCGGCGCGAGCATGCGCTGCAGGCGCGTCAGCGTGCGGCGCATCGCACCGAGCTCGATGCGGTTCGACGTGAGCCGCTGCGACAGGAAACGATCCTCGATGCGGTCGACATCGACGCTCGTGCGCCGCATGATCTGGATCAGCAGGTCGGCCTGGTCGCGCAGCAGGTGCACGAGCAGTTCCGCGGGCGACCGGAACCGCTCGCCGTCGCGCACGCTCGCGCGCAGCGTGTCGACCGAGCGCAGCGGCTTGAGCCGCGCGGTCACCATGATGCGCCGTTCGACGTGGACGAACAGCGTCGCGATCTCCGACGGCGTGAGCTCGAGATTGAACATCACGTCGTTGACGATCGCGCGCAACGCGCCGTCCTCCTGCTCGATGCGCGTCGAGCGCGAGCCTTCGTGCAGGAATTCGAAGAAGCTGTCGGGCAACCCGAGATGCGTACGCATCCAGCGCTCGCTCGCGCCATGCGCGAGATTGAAATGCAGCCAGACGAAATCGCCCGATGCGGCCGCGCCGTGCTCGCGGCACGTGCGCAACCACGCGGCGGCCGCGTCGGCATCGAGCATCGTGCCGGCGCCGCCCGGAACGAAGCGGAATCCGCACACCATGCCGGACGTGTCGGCGCCGTAAGTCTGTACGATCAGGTCCATCGTGTCGAAGGTCGTGCGGCGCGCGCCGCGCCGCACATCGCGGGTCGCGGGCCCGCGCCGGGAAAAGAAAGAAAACGTATGCCCGACGGGCGTGACGCGTTCGTGACACCGTCACGCGGCATCATACCGGCGGTCGCTCCGTGCCCCAAAAAAACAACGCGCCGCCCATTGGGCGGCGCTGACAGGAAAGACCTCGCGGCGTGCGCGGCACGCGTTACTGCCGCGTCTCCGACTGCGCGGCGCTCGGGCACGCCGGGTCCTTGCCCCAGTGGCCGTCGCATACGCGCCAGCGGCACAGTTGATCCTCGAAGAAACCGCGCTCCGAGCACTCCTTCACGCGCGACGCCAGCGAGCCGCCGGTCGCCGCCGCCGCCTTGGTCGGCACCGCCTGCGCCTTCTGCGCGGCAAGTTTCTTGTCGGCCGGCTTCGTGCGCGCGACGAGCGCCGCGAGCAGATCGGCATCCGGATCGTCCTTCCCTGCCGCCTTCGCGGTTCGGGTCGGCGTCGCGTCGCGGCGCTTCTTCGCCTGCGCGAGCTCGGCCTGCTGTTCCTTGCGATGCTTGCGGGCTTCGGCCTTCGCTTCGGCTTTCGTGTCGATCTTGCCGTGCGCGGCGACCTTCGTGCTCTTCGACGCGTCGGCCTTCGCGGTCCTGGCCGTCGCCGCCGCGGCGGCCGCCGTTGCGGCCGCGCCGGCCGTGGCCGCGCCCGATGCGTCGTCGGCGCCGTTCGCAAGCGCGCGCGACAGACGGCCGTTGTCCGCGGACGCAGTCGAAGCAGATGCAACGGCCTGGGACGCCGAATCGTCGTTGACGATCGTGGCCGGTTGCACGGCCGACGCGGCGGATGCGCCGTTCTGCGCGACCTGCGCGGCGGCGCCGCTGGCCGGTGCGGCCTTGTCCGGCGCAGCCGCCGCGGGTGCCGGCGCGGCCGCGACGACCGCGGGCCGCTCGCCCGACGACTGCTGCATGCGCCACGCGCCCCAGCCGCCGACGGCCACGACCAACGCCACCACGGCGGCGATCGGCGCCTTCAGCGAACGGCGCGGCGGCTCGGCGGGCGGCGTGACACGCCCTTCCAGATCCGCGAGAATGCGCGACTGCCGAGGTCCTCCCTCGCCTGCCGGTTTGGTATCGGACAGCAGGCTGGGCGGAGTTTTCGAATTTGAATTTTCCGGCGCACTCATTCAGCGTCTCATTGAATCCTGGTTTAATTCACCGCGATAATATAGCCCGGCTTCTCGAAGCAGCCTGATTCTAAGAGCAAGCATTGCAAAACACAATCAATTCCAATTTCCGGGGATTTCGTTGATTGCCGTCGCACTCGTCGCCTATTTCGCCCTTGCCGTCGCCGTCGCGGCACTGTTGCTTTTACCGGGTATCCGCGCGACCGTTTTCGAATCCGTCGCCCAGTTTCACGGCCGCCTTACGCGTCGTGCGAACGATCGCGCCGCACGCACGCGGAGTCAGATTGTTAAATCGGCAAGCGCGACGCGCGGCGCATTAAGCGATGTGCAAAATTTACTGGTTCGGCGGCGCTTGATGATTATGGTATCGGCAGGTATTCTTGCGACGCCGCCATTGGTCGCCATTGCGTTACGCGGCCGGCAATTATTCCAGTACGACGACACGGCGCGCGTGCCCGACGAGAAAATCGCCGCGCTGCTGCAGGGCGAACAACTCGTGCCGCCCCCGCCGCTGCCGCCGGAAGTCTTCGCCACCAAGGAGGTCGAACAGGTCCGCCCGGCGCTGAAGGATGCGAGCCGCGACTGGAACCTGCTGGACCCGGATTTCCGTACGCGTTTGCTGCTGGTCTACAAGATCATGCACGAACAGCACGGTTATGAAATGGCGTTGCTGGAAGGTTACCGGAGCCCGGAACGGCAGAACCGGCTGGCGCAGATGGGCAGCAACGTGACCAACGCGGCAGCCTTCCAGAGTTATCACCAATTCGGGCTGGCGGCCGATAATGCATTCCTGCGCGACGGCAAGCTGGTCATTTCCGAGAAAGATCCGTGGGCGATGCGCGGCTATCAGTTGTACGGCCAGGTCGCCGAACAAGTCGGCCTGACCTGGGGCGGCCGATGGAAAATGATGGATCTCGGGCACGTGGAATACCATAAACCCGGTTTTAAACTGGGACGCGGCAGCTAGCCAGGGCTGCCGGACAAGAAATAATGAGGGCGGCATGGGGCTTTTTAATCACCCGGCAGGAAACGATTTGAGCGGCGCAAACGATCGGGCATTCCGGTGCGCGATTTTTTCCGGCCGCCGCTTCCGTTTTAAATCTCACAGCGTCCTTTCGTTAATGCGCGCGCCTTCTCCGATGCCGCGAGCGCGTTGATGCCAGCCTCCTTCATCCCGTTTGACAGCATGGCGACACATCGCGGCGCCACCCTTGCCGCTCGGCGCGCCTGCGTCGCCTCACCGAATCGCACCGGAACCTGAACGTCCTATGCAACGCATCCTCAACGTGCTGACTCATCCGCGTACGCTCTCGATCGTCGGGATCGTCGCGCTAGCGGCCATCCTGTTCATCGTCGCCGACATGCTGCAGTTGCCGCTCCTGTGGGCGGCGCTCGCGTTCGCGGCGGTCCTCGCGCTGTGGCTCGTCGTCGCGCTGTGGCGCCGCTGGCGCGTGAAGCGCGCGAACCAGCAGCTCGGCCAGGTGCTGGAAGAGCAGGCGGAAACCGGCAAGATCGCCGCACCGGCCGCTGCCGCGCTCGCACCGGACGCGAAGACGGCCGACCTCGACGTGCTGCGCACGCGCCTGTCGGATGCGGTGAAGACGATCAAGACGTCGAAGATCGGCCAGGTGTCGGGCGGCTCCGCGCTGTACGAACTGCCGTGGTACATCGTGATCGGCAACCCGGCCGCGGGCAAGAGCAGCGCCGTGCTCAATTCCGGCCTGCAGTTCCCGTTCGCGGACAAGAACAACGCCGTGATCCACGGCATCGGCGGCACGCGCAACTGCGACTGGTTCTTCACGACCGAAGGGATCCTGCTCGACACGGCCGGCCGCTATTCGGTGCACGAGGAAGACCGCAGCGAATGGCTCGGCTTCCTCGGGCTGCTCAAGCGCTACCGTCCGAAGGCGCCGATCAACGGCATCATCGTCACGGCCAGCATCGCCGAACTCACCGGCAATCGCCCCGAATTCGCGATCAACCTCGCGAAAAACCTCCGCCAGCGCGTTCAGGAGCTGACGGAAAAGCTGGAAGTGTTCGCGCCGGTCTACGTGATGTTCACGAAGGCCGACCTGATCACCGGCTTCACCGAATTCTTCAGCAGCAGCGACAAGCACGAGTACGACCGCGTATGGGGCGCCACCCTGCCCTACGAGCCCGACGACAAGCGTGACGTCGTCGCGCAGTTCGACACGCACTTCGAGGAGCTCTACGAAGGGCTGAAGGAGATCAGCGTCGCGCAGCTGTCGCTGTCGCGCGGCAACCAGCTGTCGCCGGGCCAGTTGAGCTTCCCGCTCGAATTCTCGACGATCAAGCCGTCGCTGCGCGCGTTCCTCGCGACGCTGTTCGAGAACAACCCGTTCCAGTACAAGCCGATCTTCCGCGGCTTCTACTTCACCAGCGCGCTGCAGGAAGGCGAAACCAACAGTGCGGCCGCGCAGCGCATCGCGCACCGCTTCGGCCTCGACGGAAGCGCGCTGCCGAAACCGCACAGCGCGTTCTCGAAGAACGGCTTCTTCCTGCGCGACCTGTTCTCGAAGGTGATCTTCGCGGACCGTCAGACGGTGCGCCAGTTCGCGAGCCCGACCAAGACGCGGCTGCGCTACGCGACCTTCTTCGGCTTCGTCGCGGCGCTCGCGCTCGCGCTCGGCGGCTGGACCTGGTCGACGATCGGCAACCAGCAGCTCGTCGCGAACGTGCAGGCCGACCTCGACAACGTCACGCGCCTGCAGCAGGGCCGCAACGACCTGCAGTCGCGCCTGCAGGCGATGGACATCCTCGAGGATCGGATCGAGCAGCTCGAACAGTTCCGCCGCGACAAGCCGCTTTCGGTGTCGCTCGGCCTGTACCAGGGCGACCGTCTCGAACAGCACCTGCTGACCGAGTACTACAACGGCGTGCGCCAGATCCTGCTGGCGCCGGTGTCGCAGAACCTCGCGTCGTTCATGAAGGACGTGAACGCGCACCCCGAACAGCTCGTGCCGATGACGCGCCCGCCCGAATCGGGTGCCGTGCAGGGCGGCACGCTGCCGGTCTCGACGAACGCGGCAGGCGCCGCGCCGCAGGCGGGCGCCGTGCCGGCCGCGTCGGGCGCCACGCCGGCCGCCGCCCCGCAACAGGCGGCCGCGCCGCAGGGCGGCCTCTACAGCGACGCGTCGCCGACCAACGTGCAGGACGCGTACAACGCGCTGAAGACGTACCTGATGCTGTCCGACAAGCGTCACGTCGAGCAGGCGCACCTGACCGACCAGCTCGCCCGCTTCTGGCGCGGCTGGCTCGAGACGAATCGCGGCAACATGCCGCGCGACGAGATGATCAGGAGCGCCGAGCGCATGATCTCGTTCTACCTGTCGCGCGTAAACGACAACGACTGGCCGATGATCGACGCGAACCTCGCGCTCGTCGACCAGACCCGCGAGAACCTGCGCCGCGTGGTGCGCGGCATGCCGGCCCGCCAGCGCGTCTACGAGGAAATCAAGGCCCGCGCATCGACCCGCTTCGCGCCGATGACCATCGCGCGCATCGTCGGCGACGGCAACCAGTCGCTGGTTGCCGGCAGCTACGCGATTCCAGGCACGTTCACGCGCGAGGCGTGGTTCGACTACGTGCAGCCGGCGATCCGCGATGCGGCGACGAAGGAATTGCAGGCGAAGGACTGGGTGCTCAACACGTCGACGCAGGACGACCTGACGCTCGAGGGCAGCCCCGAGCAGATCCAGAAGACGCTCGTTGGCATGTACAAGACCGAGTACGCGCAGCACTGGCAGAAGTTCATGCAGGGCATCGCGGTACAGGGCTTCACCAGCTTCGGCCAGGCCGTCGACGGGATGAACCGCCTCGGCGACCCGCAGGATTCGCCGATCCGCAAGATCCTCGAGACCGCGTACGACCAGACGTCGTGGGACAACCCGTCGCTCGCGAACGTGACGATCAAGAAGGCGCAGACGGGCGTCGTGAACTGGGTCAAGCAACTGTTCTCGCGCTCGCAGGCCGGCCAGGTGGCGGCGGCCAACATCGACATCAATGGCAATCCGGCCGAGGTGCCGATGGGCCCGATCGGCCAGGAGTTCGTCGGGCTCGCGCGGATCGTCGCGACGCATGACGGCACGTCGATGCTGAAGGGCTACATGGAGTCGCTGTCGAAGGTCCGCACGCGCTTCAACGTGATCAAGAACCAGGGCGACCCGGGCCCGGGCGCGCGCCAGCTGATGCAGCAGACCCTCGACGGCAGCGGTTCGGAACTCGCCGATTCGCTGAAGCTCGTCGACGAGCAGATGCTGACGGGCCTGACCGATTCGCAACGCAAGTCGCTGCGCCCGCTGCTGGTGCGGCCGCTGATGCAGGCGTTCGCGGTCGTGATCCAGCCGGCCAGCGCCGAAGTCAACAAGGTGTGGAACGCGCAGGTCTACCAGCCGTTCCAGAGCTCGCTCGCGACGAAGTACCCGTTCGCGGCGAACGCGAAGGTCGAGGCCGGCGCCGGCGAGATCGCGCAGGTGTTCGGTCCGGACGGCTCGATCGCGAAGTTCGTCGGCACGACGCTCGGGCCGCTCGCGGTGCGCCGCGGCGACACGCTCGCCGCCCGCACGTGGGGCGACATGGGCATCGGGCTCACGCCGGAGTTCACGAACGGCTTCGCGCGCTGGGTCGCGCCGCTCGCCGGCGGCGCCGCCGGCAGCGCGGCCGCGTCGGCCGAGCCGCAGACCGTGTTCCAGATCCTGCCGCAACCGAGCACGGGCACGACGGAATACACGATCGCGATCGACGGCCAGCAACTGCGCTACCGCAACACGCCGCCGCAGTGGACCAACTTCGTGTGGCCGAACCCGCAGGGCTCGCCGGGCGCGACGCTGTCCGCGACGACCTTCGACGGCCGCACGGTGCAGCTCGTCAACGAGCCGGGCCGCTACGGCCTCGAGAAGCTGATCAATTCGGCGCAGCGCAAGCGCCGTCCGGACGGCACCTTCGACCTGACGTGGGCACAGGGCAGCGTGAACGTGTCGGTGACGATGCGCATCATCAGCACGTCGCAACCGTCGGCCGGCGGCGGCGACCAGCCGCAGCAACAGAGCCTGCGCGGCCTGCAGCTGCCGTCGTCGGTCGCCGACGCGAGCGCCGGCGCCGCGCAGAACGCGACGCAGACCGCCACCGGCACGTCCGCCACCGGCACGTCCGCCACCGGCACGTCCGCCACCGGCACGTCCGCTACCGGCACGTCCGGCACGCCGGGCGCAGCGCCGGCCGTCGCGGCCGCCAACGCAACGAATGCACAGAGGGCGCAATGACGCAAACGGTACAGGCGCAAATCGCCTACTTCGGCAAGATTCCGTCGCGCGGCGACTTCGTGAAGAGCGCGCACAATCCTCAGTTGCTGCAGACGCTCGATCGCTGGATCGCGCAGGCGCTGGAGCTGCTCGCGGAAGATCCGCGCTGGAAGATCGTCTACGAGGATGCGAAGCCGATGCATTTCGCGTTCCTCGGCTCGCGCAGCAAGCTCGCGATCGCGGGCCACATGGTCGCGAGCCACGACGTGTCGATGCGCCGCTTCCCGTTCCTCGGCGCCACCGCGCTGGAGGTCGACCGGCCGCTCGCATTCCTCGCGCGCAGCCCGCTCGCGTTCGCGCGGCTGTGGTCGCGCGTCGCCGCGCAGATCCCGCCGCTGCTCGGCAAGGACGAGCCGCCCGGCGCGCTGCAGGCGCTCGGCGACACCCAGGTGCCGATCGACATCGGCGGCCCGGGCACGTCGCACGACGGCACCTTCAACGATTTCGTCGAACACCAGTCGCTGTACGGCCTGCAGCAGATGCTGCTCGAAAGCGGTCATCCGGTGCGGCTGCGCGGCGCGATGCTCGCGCTCGGCTCGCTGCTGCGGCCGGTGATGCAGAGCGGCTCGTCGCACATCGAGCGCGGCCTCACGCTGCCGCTGCCGGTCGATCCGTTCTACCGCAGCCTCGTCGCCGCGTTCTGGCTCGAGCTGATCGCGCCGTTCGTCGCGCAGGCCGACTTCGAGCTCGCGATCTTCATCGGCACGATCGCCGAGCGCGAACGGCTCATCATCGGCTTCAACGGTGCGTCGGCGAAAACGCTGCTGAGCGTCGTCGACCCGCAGACCTACGCCGCCCACAACATCGACATCGACGATCCCGAGTGGATCGACGCCCATGCGCAAAACGATCAGCAGATCAGCAAGCTCGTCAGCTACCTCGACCAACCGCAACTCTCGCTGCGCGTCGCCATCGACGCGTTCCGCGAAGCGTTCATCGGAGGCTGACGGCATGCATCGCACGATTCAGGTCCGGCGCGCACGCCTGTCGGCCGCCGTCTCGCCCGCCCTCGCCGCGCTGTTCGCGGCCGGCCTCGTCGCGAGCGGCGCGGCCTTCGCGCAGAACACGGGCGCGACCGTCACGCCGGTCGGCAACGGCACGGTCGCGACGACCGCGCTGCCGCAGGCCAACCCGAACGCCGGCGGCGCGTCCGGCACGGTGGTGCACGGCACCGCCGGCACGATCGCGCCGCCGCCCGCGAACGCGACGCCCGGCCAGGTGGTCGTCGGCGGCAAGGTGCCCGACGAAGCGACCAAGGCGGCCGTGCTGCAGAAGCTGCGCGATACCTACGGCGCGACGAACGTCGTCGACCAGATCGAGGTGGGCGACGTCGCGACGCCGCCGAACTGGAGCGCGAACGTGCAGAAGCTGCTCGGCGCGCAGCTCAAGCAGATCAGCAAGGGCCAGTTGAAGATCAACGGTACGCAGATCGAGATGAAGGGCGAGGTGCACAACGAGGCGCAGCGCCAGCAGCTCGCGAGCGACATGGCGAACACGCTGAACCCGACGTATACGATCAAGAACGGGCTGCGCGTGTCCGCGTCCGAACAGGGCGTGCTCGACCAGACGCTCGCGAACCGGACGATCGAGTTCGAGACCGGCAGCGCGACGCTGACGCCGCAGGGCAAGCTGATCCTCGACCAGATGGCGGCCGCGCTCGCGAAGATGCCGAACCGCACGGTCGACATCATCGGCCACACCGACAACTCGGGGAACCGGACGTCGAACATCGCGCTGAGCCAGGCGCGCGCGGATGCGGTGAAGGGCTACCTGATCACGAAGAGCATTCCGCCGCAGCAGATGACGACGACGGGCGTCGGGCCGGATCAGCCGATCGCGCCGAACGATACGGCGGACGGAAGGGCGCGGAACCGGCGGATCGAATTCCGCGTCGGGCAGTAACGGGAAATCGGCCGGCCGCTCGCGCGATGGCGAAGCGGCACGGCGCGGCACACGACGGGCGGCGGCAGCAATGCGCCGCCCGTCTTGCGTTTACGACTGCTCGTCGGGCCGCACGCCCAGCAGCTCGCGAATGTGCGACAGGGAGCCGTCGTCCTTCACGACGCTCTCGAGCCACTTGTGCAGCGGCATGTCGGCCCATTCGGCCGCCTTGTCGGCGAGATACGCGACCGGGCTGTGCGGCTCGGTCTGGCGGAAATAGCGCGCCACCGCACGCAGCTGGTCGACGGCCTGCGCACGGTTCTGGATGCCGGCGATCATCTGCGCCACCGGAGGACGCGAAGCGGTCTGCTGCGGCACGTGAGTCTCCTCGGTCTGGATCGGCTGGCCGAACACCGGCTCGATGCGCTCGGGCTCGGCCTGCGGCGCTACCTGCGCGTGCGGTGCGCTGCCCGTATAGCCCTGTTCGCGCGCAAAGCGCTCGGCGAGCCGGTACACGGTCTCGAACGCGTCGCGCGCCTGCCGGAAGCTCGGCGCCGAATCGCCCGCGCGCTCGACCAGCCGCTCCTCGAACGCATCGAGCGCGAATTCGAACGCCTTCAGGTTCGCCAGCAGCGCCGTGTAGAACGCGATCGACGTCACGCGCCGCGACGCATCGATCTGCTCGATCGACGGCTTGCCGCGCGCGATGTCGTCCGCGTGGTCCGGGTCGCGCTTGATCGACTGCGCGACGTGCTGCGCGACTTCCCAGTCGAGCGTACTGAACGCATTCGATGCGCCGTCCGTCAGCGGTACCGCGCGCAGCAACTCGGCCGTGCGGCCGGACAGCCACGCGACGTTGCCGAGCCGGTGCTCGATGTCGTCGTCCTCGGGCAGCGGGTGGAAGGTGTCCCAGAACTCGCGGCACAGGCCTTCGAGCAGCGCATAGCCTTCGGTGAGACCCGTGATGCCGTCCTCGAGCGCGAGCGCCTCGGTCAGCCATACGGCGAGCCGCAGGTCCTTCGTGCGCGTGCGCAGCAGCTCGCCCGCATGATCGACGACGAAGCCCCAGTCGGCCTCCTTGATCTCGGTCACCCATTCGCCTTGGTCGAGCGTCGGGTCGTCATAGCGCCGCGCGTCCTGGATCGCGTCGAATTCGTTCGAAAACAGCAAGTCGTCGCCGCTGGGCGACGCCTCGCTGATCGGCGTCAGCAGCTCGGGGAGATTGATCGGCATGGTTCGGTCAGTTCATCAATGCTTGACTGGGCGCGGCCGCGCTCATTCGACGGTGTACGCGAATTCGCCGGCCTCGTCCGCGCGCACCGCGATGCGCGCGATGGCCGCGCCGTCGGCGATCCGGCCGAGCACGTGGCCCGCGATCTCCGGCAGCAGCGTGCCGTTCAGGATGTGGTCGACGTTGCGGGCACCCGAGTCGACCTCGGTGCAGCGCGCGAGCACCGCCTCGACGAGCGACTCGTCCCATTCGAACGCGGCCTTGTGGTTCGTCTCGATCCGGCGGCGGATGCGCTCGAGCTTCAGCTCGATGATCTCGGCCAGCACGTCGTCGGAAATCGGATAGTACGGCACGACCTTCATCCGGCCGAGGAACGCCGGCTTGAAGGTCTTGTACAGTTGCGGACGCAACGTCTCGGCGAGCGCGTCCGGATCGGGCAATTCGTCGGCCGGCTTGTTCAGGCAGGCCTGCATCACCGCGGCCGAGCCGACGTTCGACGTCAGGATGATCAGCGTGTTGCGGAAGTCGATCTCGCGGCCTTCGGCATCGTCCATCGTGCCCTTGTCGAACACCTGGAAGAACATTTCGAGCACATCCGGGTGCGCCTTCTCGACCTCGTCGAGCAGCACGACGGAATACGGGTTGCGGCGCACGGCCTCGGTCAGCACGCCGCCTTCGCCGTAACCGACGTAGCCCGGCGGCGAACCCTTCAGGCCGGACACGCTGTGCGCTTCCTGGTACTCGCTCATGTTGATCGTGACCATCTTGCGCTCGCCGCCATACAGGATGTCGGCCAGTGCCAGTGCCGTCTCGGTCTTGCCGACACCCGACGGCCCGACGAACATGAACACGCCGCGCGGCTTGTTCGGATCCTCGAGGTTCGCGGTCGCGGTGCGCACGCGCTGCGCGATCACCTCCAGCGCATGATCCTGGCCGATCACGCGCGCGGCGAGCAGCGGCTGCAGGTTCAGCACGGTGTCGATCTCGTCCTTCACCATTCGGCCGAGCGGAATGCCCGTCCACGCGGCGACGATCTCGGCGACCACGTGGCCGTCGACCTGCAGCGGCACCATCGGCTCGCCGCCCTGCAGCGCATGCAACGCCGCGACGCGTTCGGCGAGCTTGTCGCGGGTGGCCTGCACGTCGACCGGCTGGCCGTCTTCCGACGGGCCGCGCGCGCGGTCGAGCGCGTCGCGCAGTTCGGTGATCTCGGCGACGATCGCGCGCTCGGCTTCGTAGCGTTCTTCGTCCTTCGCCAGTTGTTCGAGCGCCGTGTCGCGCGCGCCGCGCAGCTCGCCGAGCCGCTCGTCGTGCACCGCCCCGCCCGCCGCCTCGCGCTCCAGCGACGCGATTTCCGCATCGATACGCTCGATGCGCTTCCTGGTATCGTCGATCGCCGCCGGCGTCGCGCTGTGCGCGAGCGCGACCTTCGCGCACGCGGTGTCGAGCACGCTGATCGCCTTGTCCGGCAACTGGCGGCCGCTGATGTAGCGGTGCGACAGGCGCACGGCCTCGGTGATCGCGTCGTCGAGAATCCGCACGTCGAAATGCTTCTCCATCAGGCCCGACATCCCGCGCAGCATCGCCGCGGCCAGCGGCTCGCTCGGCTCCTCGACCTTCACGACCTGGAAGCGCCGCGCGAGCGCCGCATCCTTCTCGAAGTACTTCTTGTATTCGCTCCACGTCGTCGCGGCGATCGTGCGCAGCTCGCCGCGCGCGAGCGCCGGCTTCAGCAGGTTCGCCGCGTCGTTCTGGCCGGCCTGGCCGCCCGCGCCGATGATCGTGTGCGCCTCGTCGATGAACAGGATGATCGGGTGCGCACTCTTCTTCACTTCGTCGATCACGCTCTTCAGGCGGTTCTCGAACTCGCCCTTCACGCTCGCGCCGGCCTGCAGCAGCCCCATGTCGAGCACGTGCAGCGCGACGCCGCGCAACGGCGGCGGCACGTCGTCGGCCGCGATCCGCAGCGCGAGCCCCTCGACGACCGCCGTTTTGCCGACGCCGGCCTCGCCGGTCATGATCGGGTTGTTCTGGCGGCGGCGCATCAGGATGTCGATCGCCTGGCGGATCTCCGCTTCGCGGCCGATCACCGGGTCGATCTTGCCGTCGCGCGCGCGCTGCGTGAGGTTGGTCGTGTACGTGTCGAGCGCGGGCGTCTTCGACGGGCCGGCCGCGGGCGCCATGCCGTCGGCGGCCGGCGCGACGTCGCTGCCGTCTTCATCCGCCTGACGCGGCTCGGCTTCGCTCGAACCGGCCATGATTTCGTCGAACTTGTGCTTCAGGTCCGTCACGTTCATTTCCGCGAACCGCGACGACATCCGTTGCGCGAACTGCGCGAGATCGGGCGCGGTCAGCAGCGCGAGCAGCAGGTGCCCCGAGCGAATGCGACCGAGCTGCGAGTCGAGCGACGCGATCAGCCACGCCTGCTCGAACAGCGCGATCAGATGCACGGAGAACACCGGCGTGCGCGTGTTGCCCGTCTTCAGGCGCGTCAGCTCGCGTTCGAGATCGGCATGCAGCGCATGCGGGTCGACGCGGCTCGCGCGCAATGCGAGCGGCAGGTCGCCCGTCGCTTCGTCGAGCAACGCGAGGAACAGATGCTCCAGATCGACCTCGTAATGGCCGCGCGCCAGGCACGCGCTCGCCGCGCGCTCGGTCGCGTGGCGGCACAGCGGGTTCAGTTTCGTGATCAGGGTCTTCAGAGGCGTGCTCATGGCGTCGATCTCAGGTTCGATTGCTTGTTGTTGTCAGGGTCAGTGAATCACGTGCAGCTCGTAGCGGGCGTCGGAGCGGTCTTCGGCGGCGTCGCGCGTGCAGAGGAACGCATCCCAGCCGAGCCGCGAGCCCACACCGAGCATGCTCGCGCCGACTTCCGTGCGCTTCAGCACGAGCCTCACCTCGTACTCGAGCGTGACGCCGGCGAGCAGCGTCAGCATCCGCTCGAGCGCGACGGCGTGCGCGCCGCCGGGCAGGAACGCCTCGTAATCGCGCTTGGACAGCGGGCCGACGACGATCCGTGCACGCATGTCGCGCTGCCACACGCGCTCGCCGACGAGCGCCGTCGCGCCGAGCACCGCGTTGACTTCGCCGAGCACGCTCAGTTGATCGGGCGGCACGTCGTACCACTTGCCGACGAACTGGTCGATCTTCACCGGCACGCGGAAGTAATCGGACAGCGTGCGCTGCAGGTAAGCCGCCGACATCGGCCGGTGCCGCGCGGCCAGCGCGTAGCCGGCCACGGCCTCGTCGAGCACGCCGCCCGGGCCGGCGGCGAGACTGTCGCGCACCTCGTCGCTCGGCACGCCGGCGATCGCGAGCAGCAGCGGCAGGTAGCGCTCGTCGCGGTCGAGTTCGTAATGGAACGGCAGCCGGTATTTCTTCCACGCCGCATAGAACAGCGCGGTCGCGCGGTTCGAGAACACGTCGAAGAACGCGCGCGCCGCGTGGTCGCGCCTCAGATGCTCGCGCGCGACGATCTGCTCGGTGTAGTGCAGCGGCAGCGCGCCCTGCCCGCCGAGCAGCCCGAAGAACGCGGGCGTCAGCTCGACGCGGCCGAGCTCGCCGGCGGCCAGTGCGGTGTCGCGCTGCTCATCCGAGTTCAGCGGCGTGCCGTCGTCGTCGTACGAACGCGCGCCCTCGATCTCGCTCGGCGGGAAGCCGAGCGACAGCGTGTTGCGGAATGCGATGCGCTGCGCGACCACGTCGCCCTGCCGCCACGCGCCGGGCGCATCCGACGCCTGCCGCGCGAACAGCCCTTCGAGCACGCGCACCGCCTGGAAGAATTCGAAGCGATGCGGCTCGTCGAGCAGCGCGTCGACTACGCCAGGATCGATTCGCCGGTTCGGGGCTTGCATCGAATGATCTCCTCGCCGGTGCGCTTCGACACGACGACCAATTGAACGAAACTGTTGAGGTGGACGTACAGCCCGAAGAAGCTGTCGAGCACGCGCACGAACGACGCGAGGCTCGCGCCGACGAAGTGTTCCTCGTCGATCGTCAGCCGGATCTCGATGCCGCGCACGAACGTCGCGAACGGCTTGCCGGGCAGCCACTGCACGGCGCCGCGCTGCTCGATGCCGGCGAGGCCGTCGATCTGGCGCATCGACACGGCGGTGCGTCGCAGGTCGTACAGCGTCAGCATTTCCTTCAGCGGCGCGAGGCCGTGCGCGACGAGCGACACGTGGTTGAGCGCGAGGTGCGACACGAGCCGCCAGTGCGCGGCGCGGCCGCGCTCGAAGCGCACGCTTTGCGTCGGGCGGCGCAGCAGCGAGATGCCGCTCGTCTGCGCGCCGCCTTCCTGAAACAGGTCGCCGCCTTCGAGGCCGAACGCCAGCATCGCCGGCAGGTCGCGGTTCGTGCAGGTGAGGTCGAGGCTCAGCGTGTCGGTCTGCGGCGACGTCGGCTCGAAGTCGATGTCGACGATCGAAATCTCGGTTTCGTAGCCGGGGCTTTTCTGCGCGACCCAGTCGTTGCGGCGCGCGAACCAGTAATGACCGATCCGCGCCGATTCGCCGTGATGCAGCGAATAGAACGGCCGGAACTCGATCACCGATTCCTCGTGCGCCTGCTGCCGGACGAGCTTCACCGAATCGATCGAATACACCTCGTACGCGAACGCACGCCGCGCCTCGGCGATCACCGGATACGACACCGCGCGGTGCGTGATGCGGATCGGCTCGCCGTGCTGGCGGAACAGGTTGACGATCGGCGTGCAGAACAGCCGGAAATGGCTCGCCGTCAGCAGCTCGAGCAGGCGCGCGACGTGCGAATCGCTGCGCACGTCCTGCAGTACCAGATGCAGCGTCGCGCGCTGGCAGCGGCCCGACGCGCGTGCGATCGCCGCGAGGTCGAAGTCGACGAAATCGAACTTGTCGGGGAACGCGAAGTATTCGGTGAGCAGCCGGTATGCGGGATGCGATTTCGCCGGATAGTCGATCAGCGCGTCGTCCTCGGCGAAGCCGGCCTGCGCGATCGGCAGCTTGCGCAGCGCGGTCCAGCGGCCGTTGCGTTCGGGCTCGACGTACGCGCCGAGCACGTTGACGAACAGGCAGTCGGTCAGCGCGGCGACGAACGACTGCTCGCCGTGCAGATGCGCACGCAGCGTCGACACCTTCAGCGCGCCGAGATCGAGCTGCGCGGCGAGCGATTCGAACGTGATCGAGATCACGCCCGTCGCGTTCGACGGCAGCACCGTCGCGCTCGGCGCGAGCGCGACCGGCGTATAGCGCGCCTCCGAGATGCGGATCGGCGCGAGCGTCACGTCGTAGGCGGTGCGGAACCGGCATTGCACGCCGCGGATCGGGCGGCTCTTCAGCTCGGTGCCGCGATCGACCACGACCGGTTCGGTCTGCTGGCCGGGCGAAGCCGGCGTGAACTGCGCGATCGAGCAGGACGGGAACGGCCGCAGGTAGTGCGGATACAGCACTTCCAGCAGCGCTTCGGTGAATTCGGGGTAGTCGTCGTCGAGCTTCTTGTTGATGCGCGCGCCGAGCAGCGCGAACGATTCGATCATCCGCTCGACGTGCGGATCCTCGCAATGCTCGCCGGACAGCGCGAGGCGCGCGGCGATCTTCGGATAGCGTTCGGCGAAATCTCGCGAATAGCGCCGCAAAAACGATAATTCGCGTTCGTAATACGGCAGCAACTCTTCCATCGACGACCCCGAACCTCAATGTTTCATGCCGGACCTGATCGACCACCGGGCGGTCCGGCCCGCTCGGCGGCTTGATTTACTGCATTCGTGCCGCGCGTGCGCGCGTGACCGAATATTGCAGCGTCGACGGTTGCAACATCGCGTCGAAACTCACCGGCTCCTCGGCCGGGTGCACGACGAGCAACGCCTGGATCGCGAAGTAGAGCGCGTTGGTGGCCTGCTCGTTCAGCTCGAACGTCACCTGCACCTGCTGCAGGCGCGGCTCGTGGCGCGCGATGGCCTGCTGGATCGACTTGCAGATGAATGCGCGATCGTAGTGGCTCGCGAGGCTCAGCCCCGCGAAATCGTTCAGTCCGTAGGTCAGCACCGATTTCTGGCATTCCGGCAGTGCGGCCAGCTCGTCCTCGGTGTGCGCGATACGGGTGTTGAGGATCGCCTCGACGTCGCGGGCGACCGTATTCTTGAGCTCGTCCAGCGACAATTGCCGCATCGCCGCCGCTGCGGGCAGATGCGGTTCGTCGTCGAACAGCTTGTCGAGAAAACTGGGTTCGAATCGTTTCATGACGAAAACGGCAACGGGACGCGACGCGCCCCGTTGCCGCAACCGACCTTAGACCGCGTAGGTCTTGTCGTTCTTCGTCAGGCTCCAGGCGCCTTGCGTGTTGCCGCCCTGGTTGCCGCCGATCTTCTGCTGGGTTTGCTTCCACTGCACGGCTGCGTATTTCAGCGAGAACGTCTCGATCGGCAGACCTTCCTCGCGAACGCTCGGTGCGATGCTCGAGATGATCACGTACTTGAGCTTGACTTCCAGATACTGCACGCGCTTGCCTTCACCGTCCGCGCGCGAGAAATGGACCGTCACTTCGTCGAACGTGGTACCGCCCGAAGCGTGCTGATACAGCAGCGGGCTCGACGAATCGATTTCCTTCGTGAAGATCATGTCGCCGTGCTCGCAACGCGTCATCGTGTGACCGCCAGCGGTCGATGCGGTTGCCGAACGCGGCTGAACGATCGAGTGATCCCACGATTTCAGTTCGATCCAGCCCTGGTGGTCCTTGTCCGCGGACTCGCCCTTCACCGCGGGACTACCAAACTGCAAGTGCATATGTAACATGGCCCTTCGACTCCCCAAAGAGGTGGTTTTAACGTCCTACCCAGGCGGCCCGCCCGGGCGATTTACTCGCTTATGAATTTGCCGGTTTGGGCAGATCAGCGACAAGTCGCAGAGAAATCGAGAGTTCGTCGAGCTGAAAGTGCGGGCGCAGGAACGCGACCGAACGATACGAGCCCGGCTTGCCCGGAATCTCCGACACTTGTATGGATGCCTCGCGCAGCGGAAATTGCGCTTTCTGTTCCTGCGAGGCGTTGTCGTCGAGCAGGACGTATTGCGAAATCCACCGGTTGAGGAAAGTCTCCACGTTCTGCGCCGATGCGAAGCTGCCGATCTTGTCCCGCATCATCGCCTTCAGGTAGTGCGCGACGCGCGATACCGAGAAGATGTACTGAAGCTGGGCGGACAGGACGGCATTCGCATTCGCGCTGTCGGTGCTGTATTTTTTCGGCTTCTGCACCGACTGCGCAGCGAAGAACGCGGCGTAATCCGAGTTCTTGCAATGGACGAGCGGGATGAAGCCGAGGTCGCTCAGCTCCTTCTCGCGGCGATCGGTGATCGCGATTTCGGTCGGGCACTTCAACGCGACTTCACCGTCGTCGGTCTTGAACGTGTGGGTCGGCAGATCCTCGACGAGGCCGCCGCCTTCGACGCCGCGGATCGCCGCGCACCAGCCGAAGTCGTCGAACGCGGCCGTCAGGCGTGCCGCGAAGGCCCATGCCGCGTTGCACCACAGGTACTTGTCGTGATCGGTGCCGTCGACTTCCTCGACGAAGTTGAAGTTCTCCGCGGTCTGGCCGTCCTTCGGATTGAACGGCAGGCGGCCGAGGAAGCGCGGCAGCGTCAGGCCGACGTAGCGCGAATCCTCGGCGTCGCGGAACGACTTCCACTTCGCGTATTCGACGGTATCGAACACCTTGCCGAGGTCGCGCGGCTTGCCGAGGTCGGAGAACGACTCGAGACCCAGCAGTTCCGGCGACGCCGACGCGATGAACGGCGCATGCGCGGCCGCCGCGACGTGCGACATCTGCTCGATGAAGTACATGTCTTCCGGCTGGCGCGAGATCTCGTAATCGCCGATCAGCGCACCGAACGGCGAGCCGCCGAACGTGCCGAATTCTTCTTCGTAAACCTTCTTGAACAGCGCGCTCTGGTCGAACTCGCTCGCGCCCTTGAAGTCGCGCACGAGATCGCGCTTCGGTGCGTGCAGCGCCTTGATCTTGATCGTCTGGCCCGTGTTGCTTTCCTTGACCAGATAGTCCATCCCGCGCCACGTGCTTTCGAGGCGCTGGAATTCCGGCGCGTGCATCACGGCGGAAAGCTGCGTGGAAATCAGGCGGTCGAGTTCCGCGACGCGCGCGTCGATCGTGGCCGACAGGTTGTCCGACACGATCACCGTGCCGTCGAGCACCTGGTGCACGAGTTCGCCGATCAGGTCCTTCGCACGCGCATGCTCGGAATCGGATTTCGCGACCTTGCTCTTCTCGACGATGTCGTCGAGCAACGAAGTCCCGGCGGCGTATTCCGCGCCGCTCGCTTGGGCCGCAGCCGTTTGCTGGTTCATCTCAACACTCCGTCGTCATTCGCCGTCTTTGTCGCCGCCGGTGCCCTTCGCGAGCGCCTGCAGCTGCTGCGTGTTCTTCAGCACCTCGGACAGCAGATCCTCGAGCTTGTCGTTGCCGGCGAGCTTGTTGCGCAGGTCGGCCAGCTTCGAGCGCGCCTCGAGCAGGCGGCGCAGCGGCTCGACCTGTTCGACGACTTGGTCCGGGCTGAAATCCGACAGCGAGCGGAACTTCAGGTCGACCGCGAACTTGCCGCCTTCCGGGCTCAGGCGGTTTTCCACCTGGAACGCAGCACGCGGCTCGATCGCCTTCATCACGTCGTCGAAATTGTCGCGGTCGATATTGACGAACTTGCGATCGCGCAGCTTCGGCTGCTCGATTTCAGACTGGCCCGCCAGATCGCCGACGACCCCGACGACGAACGGCAGCTCCTTCACCTCGATCGCATCGCCCTTCTCGACCTCGTAGGTCAGCTGGACGCGCGGCGGCCGTATTTTCTGCAAGCTTTTCTGAATGCTTTCTTTCTTGGCCATCTCGACGGCTCCCAGGTTAGTTGTGGTTATCGCGTCAGTTGCGGTTTCAGTTGCGCAGTGCGCCGAACGGATCCGCGCTGCCCTTTTGCGCCGTGGGCGGCGTCGGCGTGGTGGACGCCGCCGCCTCGGCGGCCGGTGCGGCGCCGCCCCTCGGACGATGGACGACCCGGCGCGGCGGGCGCGGTTTCGCGACCTTCGTTTCCGGCGGGAACAGCGCCGATTCGCCGAGCGTGTCGCGCAGTTGCTTCGCGAGCGCCTGCGCGTCGGACTTCGCGTCGCCCGCGAGCGATGCGTCCTGGCGCAGCTCGCCGAGCGACTGCGTCGCGATCCGCAGGCCGGCGACGGCCAGCACGCTCTTCGCCTGACGATCGGTCGCGTCGCGCTGCAGCGCTTCCTGGGCGGCGACGATCGCCTGCCCGTAATGGTTTTGTGCGAACTGGATTTGCGCGATGCGCGACCACGGTTCCTCGCGCGTCGGATCCGACTTCGCGAGCTGCTGGTACAGGCCGAGCGCCTTGTCCTGGTCCCCCGCCTTCGCGACGGCGTCTGCATCGGCCAGCGACTTGTTGAACACTTCCGCAGTCGGCGGCGCGGGAGGCTGGCTCGCACAGCCGGCGATCACGCCGCAAGCCACCACTACCCCAGACAGTTTTGCGAACAGACGGTCTTTCATCGTTATATCCACCGGCGCGTGAGTTTTAAATCGTTGAGAATCTGGTTCTTTTGCTTTGCAAGAAGCGCGCGGGTATAGTACCGATCAATTTTTCATAATTCAATCGTCGTGTGAAGAGTAATTCCTTTTAAAACCGGGCGCTACCCCCTCGAATGGCCTCTCGCCGCGGGCTCGCGGCGGTTTTTCTTTCGGCCGGAATGCGCAAGTTTTACTGGCCGCACGACCCGCCGCCCGGATGGCGGAAAAAATTTCCGAACGCTTGCCTGGCGCGGGCGTGCTTAATAGTTGAACGGTGCAATGTCGGGGATACGCAGCGAACGCGGCAATATCCCGGCAGTTTTGACAGGGATAAAGGCGGCACGCCGGAAAAACGATGAGATCGTCCATGATTCGCTACGCGCTGCCGCTGGTTGCGTGCGCCCTTCTGGCCGGATGCGCGGCCGCCCCGCTGCTCGGCTCGGCCGCCAGCGCCGTGATGTCCGCGGCCGGCATCGGCAAGCCCGAGGTGCCTGACGCGCAGAAACCGCCGCGCAATATCGGCCTCACGCTGGCCGCCGCGCCGAACCTGAATGCCGCGACCGACCACAAGCCGCTCGCGCTCGTCGTCCGGCTCTATGCGCTGAAGGACCCGACCTCGTTCCAGCAAGCGCCGTTCGACGCATTTACCGATCCGACCAAGGAAAAAGCCGCACTCGGCGCCGATCTGCTGAATGTGCGCGAAATCACGCTGATTCCGGGCCAGCGCTATACGGCAACCGAGAAGGTGTCGCGTGAAGCGCAGGCATTCGGCATCGTCGCGCTGTTCCGCGATCCCGCAATACAACGATGGAAACTGACGTTCGATCCGGTGAAGTCGGAGAAATCCGGCATAATCGTCGGCCTGCATAATTGCGCGATGACGGTCACCGACGGTACGGTCATCGCTCCGCAGCAGGGTGCGCCGTCGCAACCGCTGAATATGCTTTCTTCGGTCTCCTGCGGTTAAACATGACGCACGAATGTCAATTAACAAGAGTTAACACTTGGCGATTTAATTCGGGCACGAACAAATCGATTACATCGCAACGCCACATTAACCGGATTTGACATGAGTTATTCGGCCAAGGTGCTGTGGGGGGAAGGGCTGTTCCTCCGGCCTCAACATTTTCAGCGGCAGGACGCGTACCACGAGGCGCGCCTGTTCGAGTCCATCCAGGCGATCCAGCCGTACAACTGGGGCGTGCGCTCGGTGCGCATCGACCGCGACGCGCTCGGCAGCAACGTGCTGCGGGTGGCCGAGCTCGCGCTCGTGTTCCCGGACGGCGCGCTGTATGCCGCGCCGCAGGCCGATGACCTGCCGCCGCCGATCGCGCTGGACACGTTGCCCGACGGCATCAACGAATTCGTGTTCTATCTCGCGCTGCATCCGCTGCGCGAGAACGGCACCAACTACAGCGACGATCCGGCCGCCGGCTTCATGACGCGGTTCGTCAGCGAGCAGACGAGCGTCGCCGACAACTTCACCGACGCCGCCGAAGCCGACATCACGTTCCTGAAGACCCAGGTCAAGCTGATCGCGCACAGCGAGCCGCGCGACCAGTTGCTGTCCGTGCCGCTCGTGCGCGTGCGCCGCACCGCGACGTCCGGTTTCGAGATCGACGACAACTTCGTGCCGCCATGCCTCGCGATCGAAGCGTCGCCGATCCTGCACCAGCGGCTGCGCCAACTGGTCGACGCGCTGCAGGCGAAGGTGAACGCGCTGTACGGCTTTCACCGCGAGCCGTCGAAGAACATCATCGAATTCCGCTCCGGCGACATCGCGTCGTTCTGGCTGCTGCACACTGCGAACGCCGCGTTCGCGACGCTCGCGCACCTGCACCAGCACGCGGCGCTGCATCCGGAGCGGCTGTTCCACGAACTGCTGCGCCTCGCAGGTCAATTGATGACGTTCTCGAAGGGCTATACGCTCGCCGACCTGCCCGTGTACCGCCACGACGATCCCGGGCCGAGCTTCGCGCGTCTCGACCTGATGCTGCGCGAATTGCTCGACACCGTGATCTCGACGCGCTATTTCGCGATCACGCTCGACGAGGTGCGCCCGTCGTTCCACCTCGGCCGCCTCGATTCCGGCAAGATCGACGACAAAACCGAGTTCTACCTCGCAGTGTCGGCGGACATGCCGAGCGTCGAGCTCGTCGATGCGGTGCCGGCCCGCTTCAAGGTCGGCGCGCCCGACGACGTCGACAAGCTCGTGCTGTCGGCGATGCCCGGCGTGCGGCTGTCGTACACGCCGCAAGTGCCGCCCGCGATTCCGGTGCGCCCCGGCGCGTGCTACTTCGCGCTCGATTCGCGCAGCCCGCTGTACGAGCGCATGCTGCAGGCCCAGTCCGCGATGATCTACGCGCCGACTGGCATCAATGACCTGAAATTCGAACTGATCGCGGTCACATCATGAGCTACGCGCCTTCCCTGTTCGGCGACAACGTGCCGCCGCCCCAGCATAGCCCGGCGTCGACGGACTCCGCGTTCCAGGCCCGCTCGCTGCTCGATTTGCTGTACGACGGGTTCTTCATGCTGTTCCTGCTCAAGAACGGGCGGGAACCGGACAGCGCCAGCGAGTTCAGCACGCGGATCCAGGAATTCCTGTCGGATTTCGAGCGCGGCGCGAAGAAGCTGAACATCGCCGCCGAGGACGTGTACGGCGCGAAGTTCGCGTTCTGCGCGGCCATCGACGAGATGGTGCTGTCGTCGCAGTTCAAGATCCGGACCGACTGGGAACGCCGGCCGCTGCAGCTCGTGCTGTTCGGCGAGCAACTCGCGGGCGAGAAGTTCTTTCAGTATCTCGAGGAAGGTCGTGCGCAGGGTGCGGCCCGACTGCAGTCGCTCGAGGTGTTCCATATGTGCCTGCTGCTCGGGTTCCAGGGCAAGTATCTGCTCGAGGGGCCGGAAAAGCTCGCGTATCTGACCGCGCGGCTCGGCGACGAGATCGCACACATGAAGGGCAAGCGTGCGCCGTTCGCGCCGCATTGGCCGCTGCCCGATCAGATCGCGCATCGGCTGAAGCGCGAGGTGCCGGTGTGGGCGATCGGCGCGGTTTTTGCGCTCGTCGCGCTGCTCGCGTTCATCGGGCTCAACACGTATCTGAAGGACAAGACGCTGCAGACGCTCGCCCCCTATTCGCAAGTGATCAAGGTCGGGCCGGAGTCGGCTAATTTGACGATTTCGCTGCCGTAACAGGCGTGCGTTTTTCGAACGCCACTTCATGGAAAAAGGACCGCCTGGCGGTCCTTTTTCGCTTCTATCCGCTTTATCGGGACAACTGAAGAAGATCGACGGCGTACCGATGCGTCACGCCATCCAGACGTCTTCGTAGCCGGCATCGTCGATGATGAAGCGTGCGCCGGCCGGCAACCGCAGATAAGGCAGGACCCATGGCAGGCACGCCGACAGGTGCGCGGCATGCACGGGCTGATAGAAGTCGGCGGCGTCGCTGTATTCGCCGCAATGGAAGAACCAGCCGACGTTGTCGCCTTCGGACAGCGCGATGCGCGTGCCGTAGACGGGCATGCGCCCGAGCGTCGACAACGCGACGGCAACCATGTCTTCCGGTTCGACGGCATGCAGCCCGTAACGTGCGCAAACGGCATCCTGTTGCGCGCGCAGCACTGCCGGATCGTCGGCCATGTTCGTTTTCTTCCTGTCTTTCGGCGAGTCAGCCGGGTTGCCAGCACAACCGCGGGTCGTCTGCGCCGCCGGTCGATACGAAATATGTAGCAGCCTGCGTCGCCGTTGCCCGATCGACGCACTGCCGCGCCGGACAGTTGCCTCGCTGGCCGCCTGCCACGAGTTCGATCGTGTCGCCTGCCGGCGCTTCGGGCGCCGTTCGCATTCGCCGGCTCGTCGTCACAACAGGATGAATGCGTCGTTCTCGACGTAGAAGACGAACGCATCGAGCAATTGCGCGACGCTCGGTTCGTCGACCTGATCGTGTGCGTTGATCACGATGTCCTCGATCGTCGCGCTGTCCAGCGTGACTTTCCAGTCCGGTTGGGCCGCGATGGCAGGCGCAACGTCGGCTTGCACGTCATCGGCGTCTTCGAAAAATGCCCCCTCGGTGTCGAGCGTCCACGGCATCGGCGGCAGGTAAAGCCGCCCTGAGAAATCGCCGGGACGTTCGAGAATATGGTGCAGCGACACTGCGGTCGGTGAATCGAGCGACATGGGTATTGCGGTGGTATCCGGATTGATTGCGTTGCATCGGCCGCGAGCGAGCCGCAGCAGGCCGTGATTATGCCAATTCCTTGCGCGTCCGCCTCCGCGCGCACGTCAGTCGATACACACCGTGACCGGTGTTCCCGCAAAAGCCGCCGCCCCCCCCCCTGCTTCACGTGTTCCAGTCCGTCTGTCGCGCGCACCACGATCGTGACCCGCGCCCGTCCTTGCGCCCATCGCGCATCCGGCGTCAGTTGGGATATTCGGCATTTCTCCACGCAACGAGACGGACTCGGCATCGCCATAGCCGGCCACCCGCTCAATCCCTGTCGATCTGCTCCTGGCCGGTGGTTTCGACGCCCGCCGACGGACTGTGTCCGTAAGATTATTCCGCCCGCGCGAGCACGTCACCGGTTTTCCGTGAAATCGATTGCAATCAGGGCCACTTCGACTTCCGGTAAGGCTCGGTTGCGAGTAGTGTCTACGTGCCCGTATTCCGGCCCAGCCGGGCCCGACCGGCGCCCTGCACTCATTTACACAACACTGCACACTGGAGATCTGCGATGAAACGTTCGAAGTTCCTGTTGTCGGGCCTGCTGCTCGCGTCCGCCCTCGGCTTCACGGCCGTCGCCGCGCACGCGGACGATCTGCTCGATTCCGTGAAGAAAGCCGGCGTGCTGCGCGTCGGCCTCGAGGGCACGTATCCGCCGTTCAATTCGCGCGGCACGTCCGGCCAGCTCGAGGGCTTCGACGTCGACGTCGCGAACGCGGTCGCCGGCAAGCTCGGCGTGAAGACGCAGTTCATCCCGACCGAATGGAGCGGCATCATCGCCGGCCTGCAGGCCGGCAAGTTCGACGTGATCGTCAACCAGGTCACGATCACGCCGCAGCGCAAGGAAGCGCTCGACTTCAGCGAACCGTACACGTACTCGGCCGCGCAGCTGATCCAGCGCAAGGACGACACGCGCAACTTCAAGTCGCTCGACGATTTCAAGGGCAAGAAACTCGGCGTGACGCTCGGCACCAACTACGACCAGATGGCGCGCACCGTGCCGGGCATCGAGGTGCAGACGTATCCGGGCGCGCCGGAGAAGTTGCGCGATCTCGCCGCGGGCCGCATCGAGGCGACGCTCGACGACCGCCTGATGCTGCCGTACATGATCAAGACGTCGAACCTGCCGCTGCGCGCGGGGGCGGTGCTGAACGGCGGCAAGCAGGAAATGGCGATCCCGTTCCGCAAGGGCAACCCGAAGTTCGAGAAGGCGATCAACGACGCACTCGAGTCGCTGCGCAAGGACGGTACGCTGAAGAAGATCTCGACGCACTGGTTCGGCAGCGACGTGACGGTGCCGGTCGCGCAGTAAACGATCCAGCGATCCAGCGCTTCAACGCGTCACGCCGGTCATGTCGATGAAGGCGTGACGCGTCTCCTCAAGCCGCTTCGTCGAAGCGCGCGAGCAGCATCTGGCCGATCGGCGTCAGCGCCGGACGCACGGCCACCGCATTCACGCGCACCTGCGTCGGGTCCACCAACCGCTTCTCGACCAGCACGGCGAAAGCGGGATTCGATTGATCGACGCTGTCCGGCGCACGTGCAATGCGCAGCAGCATCGAGAATTCATGCGGGCTCAGCATGGTTCACGTCTCCTGATCGTCCGCGATCCGGTCCGAACCGGCGTCGATCGTATTTTCGAAGGAAAGGGTGCGATGCATGATCGCTGCGGCGCCGGGAGCGAGATCCCGGTGGTCTGCCTGCGACGCGGGCACATCGTCGCGAGCAGGTTGCGCGCGCCCCGGAGCCGGCGATGCCGCCGCGGCACGGGGGCTTCCCACCTTATGGACATATCATGACGCGGACGTGACAGTGAAATGGGGAAGTAGCGGATTGAAAGCAGGGCCGCGCCTGGCCGGCTACAGCGGGCTGGGTATGACGACGCGCTACGTCCGCGGCGCTCATCCCGTAAGACGATCACGCTGATCGCCGTGCTGCCCTGCCGGCGCCGCGCCAGAGCCCGCGCGCGGTGTTGTAGTGCGTCGAGCGAACGCAGCAGCGCGCGCTTCAGCAGGCCGGCGGCCGGTTTCTCAACGATCACATGCACCAACAGCGCTGTGCCTATCGCCGCAGCGACAACACCCCAAAACAGCACGCGCTGGTCAACGACCGGGCCGGCTTGATTGAACACCATGTAACCAACGTTCTGGTGGATCAGGTACAACGGGTAGCCCCCGGAACGGTCCATTGAGAAGATCTCCGCTCCGGCTAGCGATAGCATTCAGCCAGCGCGCTTCAATCTCATACGCTTCGCATGCTTCACAACGAGCTTGCTCGCCTCGGTACAGTAGCGCCATTGCATTGCGAGTAAATCGGTGGCCTTTCTCGCATTCGAATTCATACCGCTCGTTGTAGCCGGCCCAGGTGCCAGAGAGACAACGCCAGTTCAGCGCCGTAACAGTGGCGTGCAATCGCTCAAACGCTACCGCTCCCGCTTCGTCGAATCGACATGCCGTACACCATGCCCCATCCAAGATCGAACCGGCAAAGCTTTGCCACTCATGGCCTGCTGCACAACGAAACCGGTATCGTGACATCAGGCCCGTATAGCTTTCACTCAAACAAGCCCACCCCGTAACGCCGCTGCCGCCTGCAGGCGTGCAAGTCCGTCATGGTCCAATCGGCGCGCAGAATTGGCTTCCGCCACGCAACGCCGACACCAGTGGCCGGCAACGATATGCTGTCCCAGCGCCGCCCACTCATGCTCCTTCGCACAGCGGAGGCGGTATCGCCTCGCTACGGTCGTGAATTCGCTCCCTACAAGCTCTCCTCCGCGCTCCCTGACAATTTCCATCCATCGGTCACGCAGCACTTCCCGCTTGCATTCGGGACATGCGGTCACATTTTTGTACAGGATAGACGTCGCAAGCCGCTCGAATTCATGCCCATTCGAACACCGGAAAAGGTAGTTCGCCTGTGCTCCAGCCCATGCCGTCGTCAGAAGCGTGAGCCCTCCCGCCTCCGCAAGCTCTACTGTATGTTTAAACGCCTCTTCAGCTGTACGCGCCATATCCTAAACAACCGCATTGTTTCATCACGAACACCGGACATCCCACCCAATCGGAACAACTTGCTCCGAAGCCATCTAGAAGACGAGTCCCGAGCTAGAATGCAGTCATGGAAAATCAGCTGAAACCGCACCACGGAGAGATCCCAATCCGTCAAATCCGCGCGATGTACGACGACCACACAATCCGAGTCTACCAAGCGTACTCAGACGCGATCGCCGATTCTGCTCTGACGAATGGAACATTCGTTTCACCACCGTTCAAGATGGAACGAATGACCTGGATTAAGCCATCGTTCATGTGGATGATGTACCGTTCAGGTTGGGGACTGAAAGATTCCGGACAAAGACGCATTCTCGCCATCGACATATCGCGCCAAGGCTTTGAGTGGGCATTGGCTCATAGCTGTCCGAGTCACCCTGAGGAAGCAATGAATCGAGAGGAATGGTTGCGCATTAAGGAGAGCGCTCTCGTACGCGTTCAATGGGACCCAGAGCGCGATCTATCGCTACAACCGCTCACACACCGTGCGATACAGATTGGCCTCAGCAAGCAAGCCGTCGACCTGTATGTGCATGAGTGGATACAGCGCATCACCGACGTAACTCCGCTGTCACATAGCGTGCACGCTCGTGTCCTCCAAGGCGATCTTGCGTCGGCTCGCGCGTTGCTGCCAAAAGAAACCGTCTACGAAGCCCTCGCCTAATTCAGTTTGAACGATCGCTTGCGACATCGCCCGACTGCGGCGCTCGGCCGCGCTCGTTTAGTTCATACAGTAGATCGCGGCCGTCAACGATCCAAAACTTATCGGCTACCGGGAACACTTCATCGGGCAAGGTATTCGCAAAATCGACAAACTCCCCGGTCCATCCATCGGGGACATAGCGCTCCAATCGTGGACCATTGTGATAAAAACCGAAGAATCTCTTGCCATCAAAATCAATGAATGCAATGGGGAATAAAAAATCGACGTCCCACCAGGATTTCGCGCTCGAGAATCGCTCCAACAGAGCACCCCTCAAAAAATCAATATTTAAGGGATGAGTTATCGGCTCCGCCAAGAATTCTTCGGCTGCATCCTGATCGACAACTACAATACCAGCTCTCTCCCTTGCCGTTGCGCTCTCATCAGGCACTTCATAGCCTGCAGCTACAAACTCGTCCCGCCATTTTTTCCAATCGAGTACTAGATTATCGTGGTCCGACAAGAACCAATGTGCAGTCCCGTTGCGGCGTGCCACAGCGACGGCATATTGCCGCTCAAGCGACTCAGGGGGAACCAGTCCTAAGGTTTCTTCGAGATTTGACATTGCTTTCTGCCCCCGTCCGCGAAATTTCGGCTCGGCGCTACCGAGGTTTCCGACTTCCCCTACGGACCCAGTACGCACTAGCGGTTGAAATAGGCGACGCAATAAGCTCATTACTCGACCTCTACCACCATTTCCAACGCGATCTTCGATTGATTGAGGCTGCCATCCGGGGCCGGCTGCTGCTTCAATTCGTCGAGGGCATAGACGATACCAACTCGACGCCCAGGTTGGAAAAGCTCCACGTCAATCTTGTTGTTGACGTAGATCCCCGACGTACATAGCGCCCCGTCATCCAACTGAATTTCGATTGTATTGTTTGGCACATTCTCGTCTTGTCCAGCAACGAACGCTCGACGGATAACATCAATTTGATAAAGAAGTGGCATTCTGACTTCTTGAATACTGGCCCACCATTCCGTTGATCCAAATAGACCATACGTACCACGAAGCCCCATTCGAGGCTTCGCAGCATTTGGCGTCAACGCTTGTGCGAGCTGAACCTGCATAGGGTCTTCTCGCAATCTATCTTCGAGCCGAAAGACACATTTCATAGGAACGCCGAAGTCTTCAAATCGCAACAGCATGATAAGACCTCACAAGCACAACCACTTAAACCAAACCGCGCTTCGATTACAGGCATACGGACCTTGACCAAGTTGAGTCGCCACTCACCCGCCATCAACCTAGAATCGAATATAAAATTTCGATCAAAATATTTTGATGTATACCACAACCTGATTTGGATTAACTGACAAATCACAAGAATCGTTGCCCGCAATCTCCAATCCCCCCAATCCATCCGAGTAGAAGACCTCGTCAGCATCGTCATATTCAAGCGACCCGAATTCAAGCAAATCTACCACTTTCGCACCAAGACCGACTCTGGTAAAAATCTTTCCCTTATACTCATACCCCGCCCCGCCCACAACGGACTCGACCACAATGCTTTCGAGCACATTTTTCTTAAAAACAAGCCTGGCAAGTATATTCTGCCAATCGTACACAACGTTTTCCATATCAGCCGCACGAAAAAATATAACTCCCGGCTCACGGCAGTCGATCAACAACCTCGGCGAATTATGGAATTTTACTATTCTCTGAACAGTCTCACCGTCACACCCTATAAGCTTTTGAATAGCGTCACGCGATAACCCAAGGGGTAACCCAAGCATTGCCCGCCCTGGCTCAATAGGCGCTTCCCAGTCAAACCCTTGATTCATCAGTGACTCCACTTCCTACTTACCAGGTCAAAACTAATCACAGCAGCGACATATTTCCAGTCAAGCAAATCGGGAGATGCTGCCCCTAGAATTTCCTTAAGATCTATTATTGGCGAAATTCACATTAAACATCTTGCCATTCGGCTTCCTTCATTGACAATCGAAACCATGGGCATCCTCGAATTGCTTGACGGAATCTTGCAGAGACGAAGCCGACCCCAATTGGTGTAGCTGCCCGCTCTCCCGCTCCACAACAATTGGCCCATTTCCCCCAAGAGAAAATATAATGTTCCCGGTCTCCAAATATTTTCTCGAATTGAATACGAACACCCACCCATACTGTTTTTCGATCGTCTTTCCCTCAACAACTGCATATCCACCGGTGGACTCGGTTGAACCCATTTGATCAAGATACTCTTGAACACGTTGTAGCGCCTGATCCTTGGTTATAGCCATGCTTCCTCCTATTTGTCTGTCCTGAGAATGAACCATCGCGTGTACCCATCGCTCAGGTTTGTAGGCTTGCCAGTTTGTCCATCAAGGAAGCGAATCGATCCGCCTTGATTTACCGTTACTGAAGTGTCCTACCTCATCGCCGCGAGCACCGAACACAACTGCTCTGGAGCCATCTCCCCAATTCGACATAGTCTGAGCAATCGCATCAGGGCCTGTACGACCGATCCAATTGAAGGGTTTTTTTCCAAAAGCCGTCGCAACATCCGCTGGGCTTGTCACCTCTCCTGGCAAGGCGCTCGCCGGATTTCCGGCCAATGTCGCGTCTGTGGCAACGGCGCAGTTCGCACAATTCATCGTTCGGCCATCGGAAGGATAGATCGAATTTACATCTCGGACGCTGTGCCCGCCGACCGCCTCACCAATATCGACGCTAATACCCGGCTTGCTGCTTGCCAGAACCCTGTCAGTAAGCACCGCCAACGCGGCACTACCAGTCACCCCTTAGAAATAGACGCCTTTATTCCACTTTTGCACATTATGTATTCGCGATCACTTTCACCCATACCCCCTTTTCCTCCAAGAATTTCTCGAGCACCTGAGCTTTTTTGCACCGAAACTTGATACATCTACGTTATAAAACCCAAGTGTCGCCGCGACTTCGCATTCTCATGCCGATAAAAAATGGTTGAATTTTTGATAAAATAATTCAAATCTCCAACCATAACATCAAGCCCCCCTTTTTAATGGGCCGAGATGAAGTCCGACAAATTACTAAAATTAACAACATTATCCACAAGAAAGACGAAAATCTTCCATGCCGAGAACCTCTTCATTTTCTTGCTCGATCACTTTCCGTATATTGGGCGCCCCAATAAAAAATACCAGCCCCCGTCACGCAAAGCACCGTACGCAACCACCACTCAGATTTCCATCATCAACGACACGGATCTTCTTCATTTTTTCAATTACTTCTTTCTTACCCCCTAGAAAATCCATTTTTTATCAGAAGTCCAATAATAAATGCACATGCAGAAGCCACACATACCCAATAAACAATTTTTTGCTTACGAGTCATCTTCGCCCATTGATCCGGATTCGGGCCTCCACCGACTGCTGCCATACCCCCCTATTTTCCGCGCTCAGTAACTCCGGCCGAATGCCCCAAGGCATTACACCGAAAGATATAGAACCCAGTTGACCAATACCAAATTCAACCGCAGTAAACATGTATACCTCCGCCGATCCATGCAATCGAACAGGCAATAAGCCAAACGCAAGCCGCGCATAAAAAACTGCCACTAACCGGCCAATCATTTCCGCTCGCCTTCTATCTCTTTCGACCACCAACCCACGCCATGACAATAAGCACAACGGCAAGAATAGTGCCTTTCGTTACAACGCTTTTAAGATTTACCGCAGAAATCAGATGACCGATACTCAGCCACTGAAGGCATCCTGTCGCAAACATGCAATTCAAGGTTAGCCCAACAATCCATGCGACGTACATACCTGCGACGCAAATTCCCCATGCACCTAAGAACGCTATAACCCATCGCCTCATTTTTTACCTCCGATGCTTGGGGTGGGAACTATCGGAGCCACGGCTTCTTGAGTGATGCCACCTCCAATAGTGCCGCCGATTACTCCCACTGCGTTGGGTCGAATTAAATTCCATCCGTTTCTTGCCCAAACCCCACTGGTAGCCCATCCATTTGCATTACTTATAGTTGGCCGGAGCGAAGAATTAATCCACGACTCTGCGACTTTACCGGTCGAATAACCAACAGCTGATAGAGCGCCGCTCGTGATGCCGGCGCCAGTGACGCTGTCATTCTTGCCTTGCAGAATGTTATTGAGAGCCGTCGTCGTAGCCCCACCAAACGCGTTGACTCCAACGTTCCAAAACAGTCCCCCGTAAGAGCCCGCCACACCAGTACCAAACGCGCCCGCCACATCGACTGGACTGATATTGCCATTCTGCAAATACTGCGATCCAGCATTGATACCAGCGCTGATTACACCGGTTCCTATCGGCGAAGACATCGCGCCCGATCCTAATGCACCGCCCGTACTGAAGATCGGTGCACCCGGCAGTGCTGCAATCGCCGCCCCGCCCGAGATCAGCGCTGCGCCGCCCGCCGCTGCCATCGTGCCTTTCGCATAGGCGTCCCTATATCCCGCATCACGGCTTACCGAACTCGCGATCGCGTCGGCAGAAGGCCGATTCTCGGCCACGCCGTTCGGGTAGTAGCTCGAGTACATGTTCACGTTCGCCTTCTGATCGGGCGTTGCATAGAACATGTATCCGGGTCCACTATTGCCGTCTACCGGCAACATACCATGCGCTTGGCTGAGGAAAGCGCTCGCACTCTGGTTCCATGCGCCCGGCGAGCCGTTTTGCACCTGGCGATTCGCTTGTGCCGTCAGTTCACTTACTGCTTGATCAAACGAAATCCCTTTCTGTGCAGCGTATTTGGCTGCATTGTCTTTGATCCATTTTGTTTCAGTCGGATGCAACTGCCGATTGAAACGATCGACCGCGGCGCCCGTCAACCCCCCCGTTCCGCCACCAACGAGCGCACCCGCACCGCCGGCCAACAGATTCGACGCGACGTTACCCAGCAACTCATCAACGTTCGCGTTCCCGGTCGGTCCCGAATCCTTGATCGACTGCGCGATTTCATTCAGTTGCGGTGCGAGCTTCGCCGATACGCCCGCACCAGCAGCGCCACCAGCCGCACCCAACCCACCACCAGTCAACCCGCCGGTCAGCGCCCCTCCGGCAATATGCAGCGCAACGCGGTTGTCACCGCCTTCAGCCCAACTGTCAGCCTCCTGCTGATACTGCGCCTTGAGCGTAGGATCGGTTGCGCTGTCGGCATTTTTCTGTGCCGCCTCCCGCTTCCTGTCCGCATAGCTACCAATCTGCTTAGCGATCGCTTCCGACGCCGCTTGCGCTGCGTTGATCAGATCCGACTGGTTGCTCAACACCTGCTGCAAATCCCGGGTCTTGTCGACCTTACCGTTCAGATCGGTCGTATCACGATTGAGCGTCGCCACATCCTGCTTCTGGCTCGCCTTGTCCGTGATCGTAACGCTGCCCGCACTGATCGCGCTCTTCGTGGTCGCGCTGCTGCTATCGCTCTCGCTCACGTACAACGGCAGTGCACCACCCGTATTCTTACCGCTCGTCGGCCCATGAGTCGCGTAGTTGTTACCGCCATTGCCAACTCCACCACCGGCACGGATTCCAAAGCTACTCGCGTCGTATTCCGAGTGGTTCTGAATATCCGAGAACGACAACGTTCCGGTCGTCAATTGGTTCTTATCAGGCGTCGCCGTACTTGAGATATACGCGCCCTTCAGGTCCGTATTGCCCCTGACCGTCACATCAAAACCACCGTCCCCGGCCTGGATACCGGTCTGCTCGTTCACGCCCGCGTAGTTGCCCCTCGCATCACCGTTCTGCATACTGGCGCTCGCGCTCCCGCCCCCCGTGCTTGCGCTGAACCCGCCACCCGAACTGCTCTGATGCGCCGCGCTCTTGCTCGTATCCTGCACCGACGCGAGATTCAGGTTGCCGCCGTCATCCGCAATCACCTTGTTCGCGTTGACGTTCGCCCCGACGATATTGGTGTCACCGCCGCTGATGATCGTCGCCGTCTTGCTCGCGTTGACGTGCGTATTGCTCTGCGTCGCCGCATCCGAGTTCGCATCGCCGTGTGCGCGCGACATTGCCGCCGACACGCCAAACCCGCCCGTGCCGTACGAGACACCCACGCTCGCACTCTTCGACTCGTTCGTACCCACACCGAAACAAGCCGGAGGAAATTTGCGCACCTAAACCTTCACCAACCTGACTCAAAAACCATCAAACCACAACATCAAGTCGAACGCCCGATTCAATCAAAACACTTTGATATATGTTACAACTTGATTTGAGTTAACTGACAAATTACAAGAATCATCACCAGCCACTTCAACCCCCTTCAACGTGTCCGAATAAGAAACCTCCTCAGCATCGTCGAATTCAATTTCCACAAGCTCAAGCAACTCAGCGACCTTGTCACCGAGACCAACGTTACTCAAAAGTTTTCCTTTATATGCATACTCAGCACCGCCCTCGACGGATCAATCACAATGCTTTATAGCACAGTCTAACAATTGGATTTCCTGCCGGAGCCACGCTAACCTACAATAAAAAGGATGTTTGATAGCTACAGTGTCCGATTGAAGCGAGCCGGTCGAGGTTCAACCCGGTGCCAGCCGAACGCAGACTCGTCGGTGATTAATGAATACATCCGCCCCGAGCGCCAGCGATAAAGCCAACGGACATTCCGCGGCGGACGCAGAATACTTACCGCCACAAAGTTCATTGCACTGATCGCTAACAATCGTTTCAAACTGACATTTTCTCATCCTCAACTCCTTCGACCATGGAGAGTCTGCCGAAGAGTCTCAGCCGTATATTCTTCACTACCATCCAGTTCGCCTGCATCATTGAACACAACGTAGCCGGAGAACAAGCAAAGACCGTAAGCAACGATCCCGGCAAAATCCCATGTCACACGCGTCTGCACATCGGCTATGTAACCGTAACCCTCTCGCCCGCTAATTTCTATCACGCATCGGTTGAATGAAACCCAGCATTGCGCACCGCCACCACCTTCCACCAGTACAAAATCATTCAAAAGATCTTCGTTGCCATCGGGTCGCCCTGCAAATTTGACGTCGCCAAGAACCACTCCGAAATCGTCACATGCACGAGCCAGAATCCCTCGCAACTCCTGCAGGCTTTTTGGCATCACTGCCAATGGAACGTACATGCTGTTTGCCATAACGTTTTTACCTCGGCACCTTCAAAGTCGATCGTGTGAGTGTGAGCCACCCTTCCGCAGTCTTGATGTTAATGCTGGTCACCGTTCCCTCGTTAAGGATATTGCCAATCGGTGTACCCGGCTTAACAAAATTGGTAATTTCGTTCGTGGACACGCCAGTCTTCGTAGCATCGATATAAACTTCTCCTACGTATCCTCCCTTCGACATATCCGATGCAGCACCAACAATATTTCGCTGAATCGCCGATATGCTTTGCCCAGTAACTACCTTCAGTTGCACCGGCACGTCATTCAGCCAACCATCAATACCTTGAAAGTTGCTCGTCGGAGCGCCCTTAAAAGTTCCGCCCTTAAGATTTACAATATCTTGCGCCTGTGCTACCTCAGCATCGCTCATTGCGTTCCGGATAACGGAACCGGCTTGCGGCGCCGCCAAGGCAAGAGGTGGATTTGGCGTTACGCTGGGCGTCGCCGTTGCCTTTCCAGCCGCGGAGTACGTCTCGCGCGCTGCCGCATTCGCCGCTGCCTCGGCATTGACAGCACGATTCGCAAGCACGGCCTGGGTCATTGCAGGCGCTAGTCCCACCATCCCGTAAAGTAGCTCCGCACCTTGCGAGGACATCCCAAACACGCTCTGTAGAGCTTGCGCGCCCAAGGTCGGCTGCTGCCCTCCACTCAGTACAGTGCCAACTCCCGCACGGTATTGGTCTGATCCGACACCTATTGCCGCACCGCCGAGTGCGGCCACACCACACCCTGCCCCGAGCGTTTCGAGACAACCAGCCAAACCGCCCGCAACCATACCTGCGCCCGCTACAGCAGTCCCTGCCCCTCCCGCCGCTTGTAATGCACCTTGTGCTCGTGTAGCGAGCTGATACGTGTTGTTGATTCTCTTCGCAGCGTCAACATTGGCATCACTCAATGGATTAATGATGCTCGTTGAATAGGTGAAGAGCCCTTGTTGTCGTGATAGCGTATCGCGCTCTGCTGCCAGTTCCGAGCTATTTCCAAGCACCTCTACCTTGCTGTAGTAATTGTACGCGGCGCTTCCTTCCGCGTACTCTGCCGAACAGTGCACCAATGCACAAGCAGCCGCAGTTAGACGTGCTTCCTTCGTCGAATCACCATTCGCCAGATCATGAATTCGCTGCTTCTCATCGGGATGCAATTGACGATTGAACCGCTCGACACTCGCCCCAGTCAGTGCTCCAGTGCCGCCGCCAACCAAAGCGCCCGCACCACCAGCCAGCACATTCGATGTCAGGTTGCCCAACAACTCATCGACATTCGCGTTACCAGTCGGCCCCGCGTCCTTAATCGATTTAGCGAGCTCATTCAGCTGCGGCGCGAGCTTCGCCGACACACCGGCGCCCGCAGCTCCACCAGCTGCTCCCAATCCCCCACCCGTCAACCCGCCCGTCAATGCACCACCAGCGATATGCAACGCGACGCGGTTGTCGCCGCCTTCGGCCCAGTCCTTCGCATCTTGCAAATATTGCGCCTGAAGCTTCGGATCGGTCTCGTTTGCCGCCGCCGTCAATGCTTCACGCTGCTTCTTGTCCGCATAGCTGCCAATCTGCTTTGCAATCGCCTCCGATGCCGCCTGCGCCGCGTTGATGAGATCCGATTGATTGCTCAGCACCTGCTGCAGATCCGGCGTCTTGCTAACCGTGCCATTCAGGTCCGACGTATCACGAGTCAGCGTCGCCACATCCTGCTTCTGGTTCGCCTTGTCCGTGATCGTGATGTTGCCGGCACTGATTGCACTCTTCGTGGTTGCATTGCTGCTATCACTCTCGCTCACGTAGAGCGGCAATGCACCACCTGTATTCTTACCGCTCGTCGGCCCATGCGTAGCGTAATTGTTGCCACCATCACCCACGCCCCCGCCCGCACTAATCCCGAAGCTGCTCGCGTTATAGCTTGAGCTGTTCTGGATGTTCGAGAACGATAACGTCCCAGTCGTCAGCTGATTCTTGTCAGGCGTCGCCGTGCTCGCGATGTATGCGCCCTTCAGGTCGGTGTTGCCCTTCACGGTGATGTCAAAACCATCGTCTCCGGCTTGAATACCCGACTGCTCGTTCACGCCAGCGTAGTTGCCGCTCGCATGACCGCTCTGCGCGCTGAAACTCGCGCTGCCGCCGCCCTGGCTAACACTGAATCCGCCGCCCGAACTGCTCTGGTGAGCCTCGCTGCGGCTCGTATCCTGCACCGACGCGAGATTCAGGTTGCCGCCGACATCCGCAATCACCTTGTTCGCGTTGACGTTCGCACCGACGATATTGGTGTCGCCGCCGCTGATGATCGTCGCCGTATTGCTCGCGTTGACGTGCGTATTGTTCTGCGTCGCCGCATCCGAGTTCGCATCACCGTGCGCGCGCGACATTGCCGCCGACACGCCAAACCCGCCCGTGCCGTACGAGACACCCACGCTCGCACTCTTCGACTCGTTCGTGCTGCGCGTGCTGTCGGTATCCGTGCTGTTGACCAGATTGACCTTGTTGGTCGCCTGCAACAGAACATCCTTCGCGCTCACGTCCGATCCCTGGATCGTCACGTTGCCCTGCCCGGCGTTCTTGTCACCCGTCGCGACGAACGCGGCCGTACCGCCCGCCTTCACGCTGCTGCCGTTGTTCTGCGTGCTGTTCTCGGTGAACGTCGACTTGCTGTACGACGAGCCGAAGCTCAGCTCCATCTTCGCTTCGACCTTGCCCTTCGGATCGTTCAGCGCATTCGTCATGTTGCCCGTTGCACCGACAAGATCCGCCATCCCGCCCGCCGCCGCGATCGCGTGCAGCGCTGCCGCCCGGCCGTCCTTGCTGCCGCCCGCGCCCTGCGCCTGCTGATTCACGTTCTGGATCGCGTCGATCACCGGCGACTTCACCGCGAGCGTGAAGCCCGAACTCTTCACCTCGTGCGTTTCTTCGTGATGACGATCCGTCTGCGATGCATCGATCGTGACTTCCTTCGCGATGCCGGTCACATCCTGGCCGGCGACGATGTCCGAACCGGTCACATGGAGCTTGTTACCAGCCACCATCGACACGCTGCCGTCCGTGCTGCCGATCAGGCTGCCCTGCGAACCCTTCACCGTATCGCGGCTGGTATCGATCGTCTGGTTCGTGCCATACGAGATCCCTGCGCCCGCGCTACCGAGGCCGGACTTCTTCACATCCTTGTAGTGATACTCGCTCGAAGCCGTATCCGCCGTCGTGACCGTCAGGTCGTGGCCGGCAGAAAGGCTCACGTCGTTGGTCGCCGCGATCGTCGCCGCCTTCGCCGTCAGGTCGTTGCCAGCCTGCACCGCAACCGTGCTGCCCGACAACGTCGTGCCGACCGCATTGGTGTAGCTGCTCGAATCGATCGTATGCGTCGATTTCGACGACAGGAAGCCGTTTTCCTTGCGGTAGTGCTCGTCGTTCGCGCTCGCGCTCTGTTCACCGGCCTTCAGGTTGACATCATGGCCGGCGCTCACGCCGATTGCGCCCTGCGCGTTGGCATATGCAGCCGTCGCATTCACGTCATGGCCGGCCACTATCGCCAAGTTGCCGCCCGTCGCGATCTGCGTGCCCGTGTCGCTCGACGCCGTATGTTCCGCGTGGTTGCGAGCATCCCACTTCACCGCGTCCTGGCTACTTTGGCGAACCGAATTCAGATTCACGTCATTGTTGGCTCCCAGTACTGCATTGCCAGTCGTCGCGATTACGGCCGCATTGGCGTTCAGATCGTGACCGGCGACCGCGTGTAAGCTGCCAGCATTGATCGTCGAAATACGGTCGAGACCGGTTGCACTACCGGTCTTCGTGGTGGCCGAACTCGTCGTAGTCGTCAGGTTGAGGTCTCGCCCGGCCGACAGCGCTACGGTATTGCCCTGAATCAACCCGCCAATATTATTGAGATCCTGGTTCGCGCTCGCGAGCACGGTTCCGCCCGACACGGTACCGCTGTTGTCGATCGAATCCGCATGGATGATCGTGACATTTCGGCTCGCGATCGTGCCCGAGTTCTTGTACGCACCGTCGGCATTCATCGTGACGTTCTTGCCGGAGATGATCGTACCTTCGCCCGTCACATCCGCCGCGTTCGCGTGCAGATAGACCTGCGGCACCAGCACCGTCTGCTGGCTACCATTCGGTAACGTCACCGTCTGACTCACGAGCCAGACGATGTCGCTCGTCAGCGCGGCCATTTGCGCATCGGTCAGCGCCGTACCGACGTTCAATCCGAACTGCTGCGATGCCTTCACGCCATTCGCCATCAGCGCCTGATATTCGCTCTGGTTGTCCGTATAGTCGCCAATGAAACGCTGGCCGGTGGTCTGGATGATCTGCTGCTGAATCAGTTGCTGCTCGTAGAAGCCGTCGCCGATGCGCTTGAGAACCGTGTTCGGATCGACCTTGAGTGCGTCCAGCATCGTGTCGCTCGACAGCCATTTCCGGTAATCGGTAAAGCGCGGGTCCGTCTCGATCAGGAAGTGGCTGCCGGGGTCGCTCGTGACCTGATACAGCGCGTTGTTGGGCAAACGGGTGTTCGGCGTCACCGTGCGCACGACGACATCACCTACATTCGCCTTCACGGCCGATACGTTCCCCGCACCGACACCAGACACGCCCGAGTCGACAACCAATTGCCCGCCAATATCCTTGCCCGCCACCGGCGTCACGCCCGTACCGCTTGCGCCCTGCGCAACGGACGTCGCTGCCGCCACGCTCTTGATCGGATTTGACGGCTTGCTCGGATCGGTCAGCACCACCGGCAGATCGATGGTCTGCGCCGGAATGGCCGGCATGAAGGGAGTCGAACTGGTTGCGCGCTCGTCACCGCTGAACGCACCGCCAGACTGAACCCATGTATAGATCGCCTGGCCTGAACCCGTGAACGTTTCCGTGCCTTGCGCACCGATGTTCTGTACGTTTTTAGGATTGTTACCGTCACCGGCCACGATCTGACTCTTGTCGTTGACGCCCGAGACGGTATTGATCGTGATACTACGACCAGAGGTGATCGTGCCCGGTTGCGAAGCCGTGACAACATCCTTGGTCGATGTCACGTTGGCCGTATAAACGGTGTACGTCTGGACGAGGCGGCTCGCCACGTCCGCGTTATACCCGACCAGCGCCTGATTCAGGTTCTGATAGGCGGCAACGGTCGCCTTGTACCACTGCTGGAAAGGCGCACATGCCGCGTTGGTCGAGGTCAGGCACGACGGGCTCGCCGGATCGAAGGGATTCGGTTTTGCACCCGTTACGTCCGCTTCAGTGGGAGCCTTGATGGAAAACCAGTCGCTGCCGACGTTGCTTCTACCGGTCACCAGCGCTACGCCCGAAGACATCCAAAACGGCCCCGACGTAGTCCATGCCGGATTGGCGTCGGGCGGCGGCGTCACACCGAAAGTCGCCCAGATGTCGGCCGGCACCGTCCGATACGCGCCAGTCTGAGCCGCCCAAGCTCCAGTGGCGAAATTGCTTGCGGGATACGCCGTGTTGTCGATTTTGCCCGCCACCCCGTTCATCGTGTACTTCGCGTACTCGGCGAACGGATACTTGGTCGACGGCAGCAGAATGAATTTCTGGTCGTCGTCCAGCGCCCACTGATAGTCCATGCCCGGATGAATTTCCTGACTGTTCTTCTGGTACAGATAAACGGTCGACGGATCGATCTTCTCGGTCGAGCCCGGCACCTGATACCACAACTGGTTGCCACTGTCGGTCGTAACCTTCGAAGTCTGGAAGTTCGAGTTCAGATTCTCGAACCGGTTCGCGCTGATCGTGATGTCGCGGCCCGCATCGATCTGCGCGCCATTGTTCGTCACGAGTTGGGCGCTGCCGGTTGCCTGACGATTCGCATCCAGCGCGCCGCCAACGCGAATGTCGTTGCTCGCGTAGATCAGTGCATTGTTCTGGTTCTTGAAAGTCTGCGCGCCGATGTCGAGGTCGCCACGCGATGCGATCACGCCCCCCACGCCTTGGGCATTCTGGCCGTTGATGACTGTGTTCGCCCCGACTGCGACCGTATCGCCATAAATCCGGCCACCGGCATTCGTGATGGTGTCTCCGGCGGTCACCGTCGTTGTGCCACCATCGATCAGACCTTCGTTCGTAATCGACTGATTCGCGTGGACGTTCGTAGCATTCCCACCAAAAATCTCGCCTGCCGCACGATTCTGGATCGAATTGGCATTCACGTTGGCAACGTTGCCCGCCGACAGTGTGCCGCTGTTGTCGAGCGCGCCGCCGACCGTGGTCGTCAGATCATGGCCCGCCACAATCTGACCGGTGTTGGTCAGATCGCCTTGCGTCGTCACATTGACGTCGCCCGCCGATTGGAGCTTGCCGTCGTTGTTCAGCGTCCCGGTCGAGACCGTCAGTTGCTGGCCTCCGTTGATGTCGCCCCGGCTATTGACCAGCGCATTCGACGCTCCCAATGTTGCAGTGCCTTTCGACTGAATGCTACCCGACGTGTTGTCGATGGTCGGCGCGATCAGCTTGGCATCCTTGTCCGCACGAATCGAGCCGGACGTATTGTCGAGCGCCTGGTTGGCGTTCAACATAACGCTTGCGCCCTCCATTCCGGCCGTCAGCCCCGGCACACCTGCGGTCGTCGGCAGCGTCGAATTGGCTGTCTGCGCATTGCGAATCGTATCGCCCGTCACCGACAGCGCGCCGCTCGCGTGTTGTCGACCGTCGTACCGGACACCGTGACATCCCTGTTGCCGCCGATCTGGCCGGCCACGTTCGACACCGTGCCGGCGCTCCGTACGGTCAATGCGCTGTCCGCCACGAGCGAACCCGCATCGTTGGTCACGAATGCGGCATTGACGGTCGCCGCACCGCTCGACGAGATTGCACCACCCACGTTGCTCAGTGCTCCGGTTGTCAGCGTGACACCATTGCCGAGAACCTGACCACCTGTGGACTGCCCTGCCAGTATGCCGTTGTCGAACGTCTGGCCGCGCGTATCGATGTCGACCGCTCCCGTTGCCTGCACCAAACCCGACCGGTTATCCACCGCCCCCGCCCGACTCGTCAGCGATTGACTTGCCGCCACTTTGCCGAGCGTGTTGTCGATCGCACCTTGTCCGGATGCAAGCGTGACGTTCGCCCCCGTGATCGTGCCGTCCGAGTTCAGCAATCCCGCATTGGTCAGGGTCGTGTCGCCCGACGCGAGCAGCTTGCCGCCTGCGTTGTCCGTCGTGCCGGATGTCGTCACTGACAACGCACCGGAAACCGAACCGATGGTGCCACCGTGGTTCGACACGGTCTGCGCCGCCACGGTCGTGTCGTGTGTCGCCGCGATCGTACCGCCTGCATTCGTCAGTGCGCCTGCTACAGTGAGCTTCGCCGCATCCGCCGACACCGTGCCTTGCGAATTGTCGAACGTACCGGCCTGCGTGTTCAGCGCGCCAGCTGCGGTAATCTTGCCCTGCGTATTGTCGAGTGCCTGAGAGACAGTCAGCGCCATGTCGCCGGTGGACGTGCCGATCTGGCCCGCACGGTTGCTCAGCGTGCCAGCGGTTGCGGTCAACCCGGTCGCCCCCACCATCTTGCCGCTATCGTTCGACAGCGTGCGCGTGGCAGTCAGCGACAATGCATCCGACGTTGATCCGATCTGGCCACCCGCATTGACCAGGTCCCCCGTCTGGATTTGCGCACCGTGCACGGCCGTCATACTGCCGTTCGTGTTGTCGATCGTGTCGCTTGCGACGGTAAGTGCATTGGCCGAGCTCACCGTGCCGCCAGTATTCGTCAGCGACTGCGTCGCACGCAGCGTCGTGTCGCCAGCGGCCGATCCGATCGTACCCGCCGCGTTGCCAATGCTGTTTGCCGTCACCGACAGGCCATTGCCGCCGACCATGGAGCCCGACTGATTCGAGACGTCGCCCGTCGCCGTCACGGTCAGTGCGTCAGTAGCGCCGATCTTGCCGCCCGTATTCACGACATCGGCCGCTGTGATCTGTGCCGCATGTGCGCTGATCGATCCGGCCGAGTTGTCGAGATGGGCCGTGTGAATCGACAGGTCATTACCGGACGCAACTTTGCCGTTTGCGTTGTTCAGTGATTGCGTGACATCGAGCGAGGTGTCACCCGCCACGGAGCCGATCTGGCCTTGTGCGTTGGAAACCGTATTCGCCGTCAGCGTGAGGCCATTGCCGCCTGCAATCTTCCCGTTATCGTTCGCGACGCGCCCGGTCGCCGTCAGTGCCAACGCGCCCATCGACGTGCCGATCTCACCGGCCACGTTCGTCAGGTCGGTTGCAGCGATCTGCGCCGTGCGCGCCGTGATGTGCCCTTGGGTATTGTCGAGCGCACCGGACGAGTTCAGCGACAACGCATCGGCCGCCAGCGTGCCGGACCGGTTCGATACCGATTGCGCGGTCACGTTCGCCAGGTTCTGCGAGCTGATGATGCCCGAGTCGTTGACCAGTTGCCCCGCATTCAGCGTCACGTTCTGGCCGCTCATCGTGCCGGCGACGTTCGACAGCGTGCCATTCGCCGTGACGTTGACTGCGCTGGCCGCATTCACGGTCCCGTGGTCCAGCGTGACGTCGTTTGCGAACAGATTAACGTTGTCACCCGCTGCCAGCGTGCCGCTGCTCGTCACGTTCGCAGCGCGTGCCGCGACGGAGCCACCGCCGACGAGATTACCGGCGGAATCTACCCCCGCGTATGCCTGCCCGCTGTTGCTGAACGACGTGGCGGCTGTCAGGTTCGTGTTGCCGCCTGACGAAATCGTTCCGGCGTTCGACAATGCCTGCGACGCGTTCAGATCGGTGGCCTGCGTACTGACAATCGTGCCTTGCTGAGAAATGTTGGCGCCATCGATCCGGGTGTTCGCGGCCGACTGCAGACGCGCGGTCGGCGCAATCGTCACATCGCCGTTGTTCGAGACTTCAATATCGCCGGTCAGTGACGTGACAGCACCCGCGTCTCGCACGCCCACGCCGGCCTCGGTCCCGATCATCCGGACGCTATTGGCGAACATGCTACCCAATGCCTGCACGTCGATTGCGACGCCCGGCACCGCGCCAGTGCCGGCCTGGGCCTGCGCGGCATTGCTCGCATAGTCGACCCGGTTCGCGCCCGCTACCGCATTGATCGAGTCCGCCCACACCTGACCGTTGATCGTCATCGCACGCGAAATCAGGTCGATCGCACTGCCGTGCGCGTCGAGTCCTGCCCCGGCGATGCCGATCTGTCCTTGCGTCACATTGAAACCCGCCAACGTGCCGTCCGGATTGAACGTCGGCACGCCGGTCGTCAGCGTGATACGCGGCACATTCAGAAAACCGCAACCCGAACAGGTGATGCCTGCCGGGTTCGCGATCACGAGGTTTGCGCGATTGCCCGCGATCTCGGTCGGTCCGAGCAACTGACTGGGGTTACCCGACGTGACTTGGTTGACGATCACGCGGGCCGAGCTGTTGCCGAGAAATGGATTGCCTTGGACCCAGCCGGCGAGCTGCGTTTGCGAATTCTGGCCACTGTTGACCAGCACCGCGCCCTTCGTACCCACGTTGTACTGCGTGAAGTTGTTCAGCGAGACGCCGTTTTTCGGTGCGGTGATATTGACGAGCGGCACGCCTGATGCCGACACGCCAACGACCGGATGGGTCGGACCGCTTCGATCAGGCGTGATCGGTAGCGAAGCCTGCGCTTCCGCAACGAGGGGCTGCATGCCAAATGTGCAGAGCGCGGCAAAGACTGTCGCCCGTGCCGCGAACCAGATCGAGACCCCGGAATCCTCGGCCGGACGAACGACACGTTGTACACGAGAGCGCTCGCCGCCCCCATGCGCCGATGCGTTTTCGTCAACTGCCACCAGCATGCCGCGCACGGCACTGAATACCAAGCGAAAGATTCCGGAATTCATGATCGTTTTATTCTTGAATGCATGTCGGGCCGGCATGGCGCACATCGCGCAAACGACCGGCCCCACTCACGTTACTTGCAGCTCAGTGCCACCAAGCCGTTGATGTTGCCCGTCGTCGTAGCCGGAATGCCGTACGACACGATCAGATACGGTTGCTTCGCATCCGAGCCCATGACCGTGCTCATCAGAGTCGACTTCGTTTTGGCGCTGAGTTCGGTGAGGCCGACCGAGGAAGTCCCGACGAACGACTGGTTCTGGTCGTTCCCGATCGAATACTGCAGATTCAACGTGTAGTTGATGGCCGTATTGCCGAACGTGTCCGTTCCGCTCGTCAGCGTCGCCGTAGCGCCAGTCAGCGAACCCGGCGCCGTATTGCCGTCCGCCGACGTCGGACGCGTTGCAAAAGCGAGCGAACATTGCATCTGCACAGCCGAGGTCACATCGATTGCAACCGGTACGCCGACTGCCCAGACCTGGCCTTGATTGGCGTTATACGTAGCGCCCGATGAATCGGCGCCGTCTGTCCAGCGGCCGATCGCGATGTCACCATTTCCAGCGAGGTCCGTCACGACGCCCTTCGTCAGCGTTTTGATCGTGCCCGACGAACCATACGGAATCGCGACATACGCACCCGGCGCGTGCTCCTTGAGCGTCGATACAGGCTGAGAGAGCGCCACCAGTGTGTAATTCCCGTTCGGCATCTGCCCGCCGTTCCACGACGCGGGCGGCATCAGAACACGAACCGTCGAAACCTGGCTCGAGATCGATTGCGATTGCCCTTCCACACGAATCCCCGACGAAGACGACGCGCTGCCCGACTGTGCTCCGTTCGACGACGCGCCACTCGATGCGGCATTGCTACCGCTGCCACCATCGTCACCACCGCCACATGCGCTCAGGCCCAGCGCAGCCACCACCGCAAACGTTGCCGTTACAGCTTGAAAAACACGGCGCTTCTCGTACACGCTCTGCATAGTCTTTCCTTCTTCTCTTTCTCGATCGACAAAAACACCCCGAGTCGCAACATGTCGTTCCGCTCGGACCGCCCCTACTGCTTAGAACAACGTGCTGACCTGGAACAGCAGCGTCGGCGAACTTGTCTTGAAACCCTGCGGCTTTGACAGCGGGAATCCCAGTGACACGTCGTAGTTCAGCGCCGCGCCGAGCACGTTCTTCGGCGCGAGATTGCCCCGCACGCCAACTACGGCGCCGACCAACGTTTCGCCAAGCAGGTACTGTGCTGCCGGCCCGCGCACGCGCCCGGCATCGACGCCGGAATACAGGGCCTGCGTGCCAACCGGCGTCGGCACGTACCAGTCAAGTTCGTTGGAAACGACCCAGCCGCTCTCGGCAGCCAGCGTCAGTTGCTGATCGAAGCCGCGCACGGCGTAACGCGTGCCGATCGTGAAATAGTCGGAAGGGGTCAGTGGCGTACGTGCGTTCTGCATGTTCCAGCCGAACTGGTACGAGAACGTTTGACCGCCTACCTTGAAAGGGACCTGTGCACTGAGGCTCGCCAACTCGATCTGTGTCTTGCCGTTGAAGTCGGGCGTGCCAACCACCGTGCCCGAATTACTGGACAGGCCCGGCAGCGATGCGCGCCAAGCGAACGAGCCGTCGAGGACAACATCGCCAATGTACTGGCGATGCGCGATGCCGAGCTCGTAACCGATGATGTCGCGATGCTGCACGGGAAGATCGACACCATCCAGCGAGTTGCGACTGATTTTGTGAAACAGGTTGCCGTGAAGCTCCGTACGCGCGTGAGCGTTCCGATAGATCACGCCCGAAAGGCCAGCCTGAAGCTGTGATTGCACGCCGCTATATTCGATCGGCGCATCGAAGCCGGCCACCGTCTGCTTATAGCGTGAGCGGCTCGCATTCAACGTCAGCATCGCATAGCCAATCGGCACGCTATAGTTCGCAGACACCGACTGGTTGCCCTTGTCGGACGCGCCGAAATTCGCATTCGTCGTGCCGGCGATTTGCAGCTGGTCGTAGAGGTGGAATGGCGAGTCGAACGTGAACGAGCCCGACAGTTCGTACTTGCCCGTGGAATCGAGGCCCGCGTTGTCCGTACCGATAACGGCATGCCAGCGCTTGCCGGTTCCGGGGTGAAAGACGAGTTCGGAGTCTCCCGGATTCAGGCCCGGCGCGATGTCGAACGTGGCATCGGATTGGGATTGAAGACGACGCAGGTTCTCCAGCCCTTGATCGATGTCGCGCTGGTTCAACAGCACCCCGCCCGACGTCGGCAACGCCGCGCGCAACCAGCCGATTGTGGGCTTGTCTGCTCGGACCTCGCTAATGCGCCCCGGCACAACGCGTAGCGTCAACGTGCCCGATTGCAACGTTTGCGTCGGCACGAGCACGCGAGACGTCACGTAACCGCGCTCGATCAGCGCATTATTGGCTGCATCCTGGATCTGCTTGAGTGCGGTCTTGCCGACACACTGGCCCACGACCGGCTGAAGGAAACGCGCGAGCCAGCCGAACGCATTGTCTTCCAGCGCGATTTCCTTGATCGGAAAACACGGATTATCGAGCGGCAGGTTCGTGACGCTGGGGATCGAAGTCTTCTCTCCTGTCGGCGTCAATACGTTGGGGCGCGGATTCAGCTCCTTGGTAGCCTCAAGTTGCTGCTGCTGCAAACGCTGGATTTGTGGGCCGGACGTAGTTTCGGATGGCGGAATACCTTGGGCCAGCGCAGAAACGCTCGCCAACGCCGAAATCAACGCTGCCGAAGTTTCTCGTTTCTTCACTTGTTAGCGGCGTAATGGTTGGTCTCTCGCGCTGTAATCTATCGAAGTATTCGCCCGTGCATTGTCAGGGATTGCAAAGACAGTTAATCGATTGACCGCCCAGGTCCGATGCTGTAGCGACTCTCGTGGCCCGATAACTTCTATTAAAGCGACTGCAATCACCCATTATAATTTAACAATTACAAACATTTAAACAAGTTAGCCATCCACGCATTTAGAGACACCAGAAGCACTCTTCCCTCCGCCTCTTTCGACACCTCAGAGCATCGAACACACGGCTCTCTCTTTGTTTTTTCTGCAAAATCAATTTTCGCCGTTACCGAACCCCCATTTCGCAAATTAATTTCAAGACAGTCGCGAACTGTTTCTTGCCAGCAAAATCGAGCACTTAAACAATCTCATCAAGCAAAAATCTTGACAGAATTAACTTTTTCATCGGTTTTTTTATGCATTGAAATGCCGGTTCGTTCACGATAATCGCATACGTCAACGTGTCGCGTATCTACAACGGTCTCTGCGAGGGCAAAGCCGAGTTCGAAACCGCATTCCAGTTTTTTTTCGGACACATATCACTTTCCCGAGCACGGCCGGCTACGGCCGCTCCGCCGCTGCATTTCCGCATCGGCACACTTCGCTCAGGAGTTTCCGTGATCTCTGATCCCCCTACCTTTGTGCTGATCGGGCTGGGCCTCGCGCTCGTCGCCATGTTCGCGGTGGGTTTCTATTGGCTCGCCACCAAGGACCGGCCGACACGCCCACATTCCCCCGTCGCTCCACCGCTGGCTCCCGGCGCTGCCCTCCCGCGTGCCGTCGCTGTCGACGAATTCGAAGAATGGGAAGCGTTCGCCCCGTATCCCGATCACGTCGCCCACACGGCGCATGAAGCCAGCGTCGAATCGAGCGATAGCTATCCGCCGCTCGGCCGGCGCGAAGAACCTGCCTACGCGTCCTCTGCAACCGAAGCTCGCCACGACCTGCACGACGCGATCGAATCGTTGATGGGCGAACCGAGCAAGCCTGATCCGGCGCCAACCAAGGCCGCCGCGCCGACATCGTCCGGGTCATCCGCTGCCCGCGTTGTCTGTCCTCGCGTATCGACACGCGCAATCGCGCCCGCAAGGCCGGCAGCACGATCGGCAGATAGATTGAGATTGCGGCCATACATCCGGACTGTTCAGGAGGCTAGCGAGACGCCTCTGTCCCTGATGGAATCAGCTGATCGGACTCTATTCACCACCTCGCGCTCGAAGCGCCTGTGGGAGGGCAGAGTATTCCGATCCCGGTCCAACCTGTCTTGCCATCACGTCACGATTGCCCAAGCAACCTCCTGGGAGAGCCTTGACCGAACCCGATCGGATTACGCAGCGGCCGCGGACGGCGCGTAATCCGATCGGAACGCAGTGCCTTGTGTGAGCAGCGCCCAGGCAATCCGGGCGTTCCTCTTCGCCACTGCTACCACGGCAACGTTCTTGTGCCGGCGCGTGAGCAAGCGATGAAGCCAGCCCGAGAACGCATCGTCCTTGTTGGCGCAATAGCGAACGACAGCCCGCGCGCCGTGCACCATCAGTGTCCGCAGGTAGGTATCGCCGTGCTTGCTGATACCCAGCAGCGGCGGCTTCCTCCGCTCGAATACTGGCTGGGTACCAGACCTAACCAGGCCGCCAGTTGCCGGGCATTGCAGAAGCACTTGCCGTCGCCGATCGAGGCAACCAGAGCGCTGGCCGTAATCGGGCCGATGCAGGGAATCTCTGCCAGTCGGCGACTGGCGTCGCTCGCGTGATGCCACGCGTTGATCTGCGTCTCGATCTCTGCGACCTGCCGGTCAAGTTCCTTCAAGTGGTCCGTCAAGCGCTGTATCAACAGACGGAATGACCCCGGCAGTTCATTGCTTGCGTCTTCGATGAGCTGAGGTACGTGCTGGGCAATGCTGGTGATCCCCCGCGGCATCACCAAACCGAATTCCCCCAGCAGCCCGCGCATCTGATTGGCCTGCGCGGTACGCGCCCGAACGAACCCTTGGCGGGCTCGGTGCAATGCAAGAACCGCCTGTTGATCGACGTTCTTGATGGGCACAAACCGCATGTTGATACATCCCGCCGCCATCAGCGAGGCGGTACGGCTTTTCACGCGGGGAGGCCTTTCCGATAGCGATGTCGGTCAGCGGCATAGTGCACCTTACAGCCCCAGGGGCATTTTTTGTAAGGGGCATCGACCATCAACCAAAGTTCCCCCAGAGGTGCCCCCGCATGCCCCCGGATTCACACGGGTCGGGCTGGACAAATCAGGAATAAAAAAACCCGTGAAGCCTTGTGCTATCACGGGTTTCTGGATTTCCAAGGATGGCCTTGGAAGGGTGTTTGGTGCCGGCTGCAGGACTCGAACCCGCCACCTGATGATTACAAATCAACTGCTCTACCAGATGAGCTAAGCCGGCGTAGCGCGAGATTCTACCTCATTTCACGATCTTGAGGCGAGGTCTGCTGCCGCCTTTCGAGCCGTCGCCGTCGGTTTTCGGCGGTTCGTCGGCGCCTTCGGACGGCTCCTCGTTCGCGCCGCTGTCGGCGACCGGCGCCAACGGCGAGACGGACTCGTCGCGCTGCGCGTCATCGGCCGGCACGGCGTCATCGTCGAACGCGCCCGAATCCTCGCCTTCGCCCGCGACCGCATCGACCTGGAACGCCATCCCTTGCCCGTTCTCGCGCGCATAGATCGCGAGCACGTTGGCAACCGGAATCTCGATCTTGTGCGCCTTCCCGGAGAACCGGGCCGTGAACTCGATCCACTCGTTGCCCATCTGCAGCTGGCTCGTCGCCTCGAAGCTGATGTTGAGCACGATCTCGCCGTCACGCACGAACTGACGCGGCACGCGCGTCGAGTTGTCGACCCTCACCGCGATATGCGGTGTGTAACCGTTATCGGTGCACCACTCGTACAACGCGCGCAGCAGATAAGGCTTCGTTGAAATCTCTTGCATCACAATCCTCGAACCCGGAGCGGGCACGCGGCACGCCGCGCCACCCGCTCCGTCATGCCTTCATTGCAACATTAACGACGCATGACCTTTTCGGACGGCGTCAGTGCTTCGATGTAGGCCGGACGGCTGAAGATCCGTTCGGCATACTTCATCAGCGGCGCGGCGTTCTTCGACAGCTCGATGCCGTAGTGATCCAGGCGCCACAGCAGCGGTGCGATCGCGACGTCGAGCATCGAGAACTCCTCGCCGAGCATGTACTTGTTCTTCACGAAGATCGGCGCGAGCTGCGTCAGGCGATCGCGGATCGCGAGGCGGGCCTTCTCGTGATTCTTCTCCGCCGCCTTGCCCTTCTCGTTCTCGAGCGTGCTGACGTGGACGAACAGTTCCTTCTCGAAGTTGAGCAGGAACAGGCGCGCACGCGCGCGCTGCACCGGGTCGGCCGGCATCAGTTGCGGATGCGGGAAGCGCTCGTCGATGTACTCGTTGATGATGTTCGATTCGTACAGGATCAGGTCGCGCTCGACCAGAATCGGCACCTGACCGTACGGGTTCATCACCGAAATGTCTTCCGGCTTGTTGAACAGGTCGACGTCACGGATTTCGAAGTCCATGCCCTTCTCGAACAGCACCAGCCGGCAACGCTGGGAGAACGGGCAAGTTGTGCCGGAATACAGAACCATCATATTTGCGTTTCCTCAAAAAAGCCGAGGGCCGGCACGCGGCGAAACCCCTTTCACGGGTTCCGCCTTGCGCCGGCCCCACGCCGGTCAGGCGTGTTTACTTGATATCTTTCCAGTACGCGGCATTCAGCCGCCAGGCCAGGAAAGTCAGGACACCGAGAAAGATCAGCACCCACACGCCGAGGCGCTTGCGGGTCTGCTGGGCCGGCTCGGACATCCATGTCATATAGGCCACCAGGTCGGCCACCGCAGCATCGTAGTCGGGCGACGAGAGCGTGCCCGGCGTGACCTGCTGGAAGCCGACGAGCGTGTGGACCTTCTCGCCCGTCTCCTCGTCCGTCTTGTCTTCGAATTTGGCTACGCGTTGCCCCTGCAGTTGCCACAACACATGGGGCATGCCGACGTTCTCGAACACCGCGTTGTTCCAGCCGGTCGGCCGCGTATCGTCACGGTAGAAGCTGCGCAGATACGTGTACAGCCAGTCGCGGCCGCGCGCGCGCTCCTCGACCGACAGGTCGGGCGGCGTGGTGCCGAGCCAGTTCTTCGCGTCGTCGGGCCGCATCGCGACGGACATCGTGTTCCCGACCTTGTCGGTCGTAAACAGGAGATTCTTCTCGATCTCCTTCTGGGATATGCCCAGATCCGTCAGACGGTTGTAGCGCATCAGGTTCGCGCTGTGGCAGTTCAGGCAATAGTTTACAAACAATTGCGCGCCGTGCTGAAGCGAAACGAGATTTTCCGTGTTATCGGGCGCCCGGTCGAGCGGAAAATTACCCTCCGCCCGCACGGCCGGCGCCGCCAGCAGCGCACAGGCGGTCGCCCCGATCAGCGCGAGTGTCGAAAGCAGTTTCTTCATGTCGTTCTCTCCTCGCTCACGTTAATGGGGCTTGAAGCGCACCCGTTCCGGCGGCTGCTTGAACGTGCCAAGCGGCGTCCAGACGGGCATGCCGAGGAAGAACGCGAAGTAGATCAACGCACAGGCCTGGGCGATCAGCGTGGCCGCCGGCGATGGCGGCCGCGTGCCGAGGAACGCGAGGGTCAGGAACGCCGCGACGAAGATCCCGAGGAACACCTTGTGGAACAGCGGCCGGTAGCGGATCGACTTCACCGGGCTGCGGTCGAGCCAGGGCAGGAAGAACAGCGTGATCACCGCCGAGCCCATCACGACGACGCCCCAGAACTTCGACTCCGTCAGGTACATGAACACGACGATCGCGGCGGCCAGCACCGGCAACCCGACCTTCCATTTGCCGCGCGCGCGGATCAGCGCGAGCACGCCGAGCAGCGCGATCACGATCATCAGCACGATCTTGAACGGGTCGGTGGTCGCGCGCAGCATCGCGTAGAACGCGGTGAAGTACCAGACCGGCGCGATCTCGGGCGGCGTCTGCAGCGGGTTCGCCGGGACGAAGTTGTTCGCCTCGAGGAAGTAGCCGCCCATCTCCGGAGAGAAGAACACGATCAGCGCGAACACCATCAGGAACACGCACACGCCGAGGAAATCGTGCACCGAGTAGTACGGGTGGAAGGGGATGCCGTCGAGCGGGATGCCGTTCTCGTCCTTCTTCGCCTTGATCTCGATGCCGTCCGGGTTATTCGACCCGACTTCGTGCAACGCAACGAGGTGCGCGACGACGAGCCCGACCAGCACGAGCGGAATCGCGATCACATGGAACGCGAAGAAGCGGTTCAGCGTGACGTCGGACACGACGTAGTCGCCGCGAATCCACAGCGACAGGTCCGGGCCGACGAACGGGATCGCCGAGAACAGGTTCACGATCACCTGCGCGCCCCAGAACGACATCTGGCCCCACGGCAGCAGATAGCCGAAGAACGCCTCGGCCATCAGGCACAGGAAGATCGCGCAGCCGAAGATCCACACGAGCTCGCGCGGCTTGCGGTACGACCCGTACAGCAGCCCGCGGAACATGTGCAGGTAGACGACCACGAAGAACATCGATGCACCGGTCGAGTGCATGTAGCGGATCAGCCAGCCCCACGGCACCTCGCGCATGATGTACTCGACCGACGCGAACGCGAGCGTCGAGTCGGGCTTGTAGTTCATCGTCAGGAAGATGCCCGTGACGATCTGGTTGACGAGCACCAGCAGCGCGAGGGAGCCGAAGAAGTACCAGAAGTTGAAGTTCTTCGGCGCGTAGTACTCGGATACGTGCTTCTTCCAGGTGGACGTGAGCGGGAAGCGCTGATCGATCCAGCCGGTGAAACCTGTCGTGGAGACTTCCTTGTTGTCGGCGGCCATCACGCTTCTCCTTTCTCGTCCTTGCCGATCACGAGGGTCGTCGCCGACGTGAACATGTAGGGCGGGATGTCGAGATTCTGAGGCGCCGGCTTGTTCTTGAACACGCGGCCGGCGAGGTCGTAGGTCGAACCGTGACACGGGCACAGGAAACCGCCCGGCCAGTCGTCCGGCAGGTTCGGCTGCGGACCCGGCGTGAAGCGTTGGCTAGGCGTGCAGCCGAGGTGCGTACACACGGCCATCACGACGAGAATGTTCTTGCGATCGGTCCGCGCGCGATATTCGTTGGCGCAATACGCGGGCAACGGCATCGAATACGGGGATTTCGTGGTCGGATCGGCCACTTCCTTGTCGGCCTTGACCACGTCGGCCAGCATCGAATCGGTGCGATTCAGGATCCAGACGGGTTTGCCGCGCCACGGCACGGTGACCATTTCGCCGGGCTTCAGGCCGCTGATATCGACCTCGACCGGTGCACCGGCCGCTTTCGCTTTCGCGGACGGCGCGAGCGACGCCGCGAAAGGTATGACGGTGGCTACGCCTCCTACGCCACCTGCTACGGATGTCGCAATCAGCCAGGTACGGCGGCCGCTGTCGACGCGTTTCTCTTCCTTGTCTCGCATCACACGCCCCACTTCTGAGTTGGATTTTCCGTCACGACTTTTCATTCCGCCGCTAGTTTGCGCGAATGGAGTCGCCATTTACAAGGCCCGGCGATGAAAATCCCTTCGAAGTGATTGATAGTTAAGGGTTATCCCCCACTATCGGAGCGATTAAATCATTTCACTTTTAAGCAAATGCTACATTGTGAAATTTCGATGCGCTGCCGCAAATCCGTCGCTCAGACCGGATTATGAATATCGATAAAAAGGTGTTCGAGATCGAATTCTTCGGACAAGTGGCGCCCCAGCGCCTGGATTCCGTAGCGCTCGGTCGCATGGTGCCCCGCCGCAACGAACGCGACACCGCTCTCCGCCGCCGCGTGCGTGGTCGATTCGGACACCTCGCCGGTCAGGAACACGTCCGCGCCGGCATCGATCGCCGCGTCGAAATAGCTCTGCGCGGCGCCCGTGCACCACGCGATGCGGCGCAACTGCATGTCCGGGTCGCCCAGCACGAGCGGCGCGCGGCCGAGCGTGCGCTCGACCTTCGCGACGAAGTGCTCGAGCGTGACGGGCATCGGCAGCGTCGCCATCCAGCCCAGGTCGCCTTCGCCGAAGCGCTGCTCGCCGATCAGGCCGAGCTTTTCGCCGAGCTGCGCGTTGTTGCCGAACTCGGGATGCGCATCCAGCGGCAGGTGAAACGCGAACAGGTTCAGGTCGTTCGCGAGCAGCAGCTTCAGGCGCCGATACTTGCGGCCGGTGATCTGCGGCGCCTCGTTGCGCCAGAAATAGCCGTGATGGACGAGCACGGCATCCGCCCCCCATTCGAGCGCGGCTTCGAGGAGCGCGACCGACGCCGTCACGCCGGTGGCGATCTTCTCGATCTTGCGGCGCCCTTCGACCTGGAGGCCGTTCGGGCAATAGTCCTTGAAGCGCGCGGTTTCAAGGGTATTGTTCAAGTACAATTCAAGTTCGATCCGATCCATATAAACCTCTAATCCATTCAGATGCTTAGACGCTTCTGGCTGTTCTTCGCGCAAGCGGTGACCGTACTGCTCGCGCTGATGTTCATCGTCGTGACGCTCAAGCCGCAATGGCTGCAACGGCAAGGACAGCTCGGCAAGCAGCTCGCCACGCCGATCGTCGCGCTGCGCGAAGTCGCGCCGGGCATCGGCGGCGCACCGGCGACCACGTCGTATGCCGAAGCCGCGCAGAAGGCGATGCCGGCCGTCGTCAACGTGTTCTCCAGCAAGGACGGCTCGCTGCCGCCCGACCCGCGCGCAAAGGATCCGCTGTTCCGTTACTTCTTCGGCGACCGCAACGCCCGCAAGCAGCAGGACGAGCCGGCCGCCAACCTCGGCTCCGGCGTCATCGTGAGCCCTGAAGGTTACATTCTAACGAACCAGCACGTCGTGGACGGCGCCGACCAGATCGAAGTCGCGCTCGCCGACGGCCGCACGGCCACCGCGAAAGTGATCGGCAGCGATCCCGAAACGGATCTCGCGGTACTGAAGATCAACATGACGAACCTGCCGACGATCACGCTCGGCCGCTCCGACCAGTCGCGCGTCGGCGACGTCGTGCTCGCGATCGGCAACCCGTTCGGCGTCGGCCAGACGGTGACGATGGGGATCATCAGCGCGCTCGGCCGCAACCACCTCGGCATCAACACGTTCGAGAACTTCATCCAGACCGACGCGCCGATCAACCCCGGCAACTCCGGCGGCGCGCTGGTCGACGTGAACGGCAACCTGCTCGGCATCAACACGGCGATCTACTCGCGCTCGGGCGGCTCGCTCGGCATCGGTTTCGCGATTCCGGTCTCGACCGCGCGCACGGTGCTCGAAAGCATCATCACGACGGGCTCGGTCACGCGCGGCTGGATCGGCGTCGAGCCGCAGGACGTCACGCCGGAAATCGCCGAGTCGTTCGGGCTCCAGCAGAAATCGGGCGCGATCGTCGCGGGCGTGCTGCAGGGCGGCCCTGCCGACAAGGCCGGCATCAAGCCGGGCGACATCCTGGTGAGCGTCAACGGCGAGGACATCACCGACACGACGAAGCTGCTGAATGTCGTCGCGCAAATCAAGCCGGGCACGCCGACCAAGGTGCACGTCGTCCGCAAGGGCAAGCAGTTCGACGTGAACGTCGTGATCGGCAAGCGTCCGCCGCCGCCGAAGCAGACGCTCGACGAGCAGGACAACGATAGCGAATGAGGCTCGGCGGGCGGCACGCCGCTTGCCGTTCGCGATGCGATTTGATGCGGCGCAGAAATGAAAAAGGGCAGCCGGCTGGCTGCCCTTTTGCTTTGCTTCCAACGATGTCTGGTGCCGGGAAGGCCGCGTTGGCATGCGCTGGCTGGCGGCCAACCACAGGTACCGGCCCCTCCGGCTTGGCCCGGAAAGCCGCTCAGCGACGCGCCGTCAACCCGCGGCTTCGCCGTTCCCCGCCTCGCCCTCTTCTACCGGCTTCTTCGGCACGAAGAACCGCGCGGCCAGCAGCCCGATCTCGAACAGCACGACGAGCGGCAGCGCCAGCATCAGCTGCGAGAACACGTCCGGCGGGGTGACGACCGCCGCGACCACGAATGCGCCGACGATCACGTACGGTCGCATCTCCTTCAGCTTCTGCAGGGACAGCACGCCCATCCGGACGAGCAGCACGACGACGATCGGCACCTCGAACGTGACGCCGAACGCGATGAACATCCCGAGCACGAAGCTCAGGTAGTTGTCGATGTCGGTCGTCATCTCGGCCCCGAGCGGCGCGTTGTAGTGCGCCATCACGCGGAAGATCGTCGGAAACACGAGGAAGTACGCGAACGCCATCCCGCACAGAAACAGCACGTAGCTGCTGCCGACGAGCGGCGTGACGAGTTTCTTCTCGTGCTGGTACAGCCCCGGCGCGACGAACGCCCAGATCTGGTACAGCACGATCGGCAGCGCGATCACGAGCGCGACGAGCATCGTGACCTTCATCGGCACGAAGAATGAGCCGGTGACGTCGGTGACGATCATCTTGCCGTCTTTCGGCAGGTTCTCCATCAACGGCCGCGCGAGCAGCCTGAAGATGTCGGGCGCCCAGTAGACGAGCCCGACGAACACGACGATCACGGCCAGCCCCGCGCGAATGATGCGATCGCGAAGCTCGACGAGATGGGAAATGAAGGTTTCTTCCGGGGCGTCGCCCGGGTTCTGCTGGGGGTCGCTCACACCGGCCCTCGGTAGGATTGACGAGCGAGCATGCGCTCGACTCAGAAGAAGCGCGTCGGCCGGCGCAGGCTGGCCGGCTGGTGGCGCGCGACACGTGCGGCGCCCGACTGCACGTGGGTGCGGCGGGTCGTCGCGCGCTTGTACCAGACAGGCGTCGCCGCCTGCTTGATGCGCCAGTTGCGACGCTTCGGCGCAAGCGCGGCCGAACTGCCGCCACGCCACGACGGCGCTGCGGGTGTGTCGCCACCGTACGTGCCGGCATCGACCGAGCCTTCGTTGATACCGCCGACCGCGGAATGCCACGTGTAGTTCAGCGCCTTCTCGTGCTCGCGCAGATTGTCGTGAATCGTCGTCTCGACATTGCGCGCGGCCGATTCGAAATCGGTCTTCATCGTCCGCAGCGCGTCGAGTTCGATTTCGCGCGAGACCTCGGCCTTCACGTCGTTGATGTACCGCTGCGCGCGGCCGAACAGCGCGCCGGCCGTACGCGCGACGCGCGGCAGGCGCTCGGGGCCGAGCACCACGAGCGCGACGACGCCGATCAGCGCCATCTTCGAAAGACCGAGATCCAGCATCGCGAATGCCTGTCAACGTGCCGGCGTTACGCCTTGTTCGAATCGGAACGCGTCGTTTCCTTCGCGTTGACGTCGACCGTGCCCGAACGCGGCAATTGCTGCGCGTCCGCCGGCGTTTCGCCTTCCTTCATGCCGTCCTTGAAACCCTTCACGGCGCTGCCGAGGTCGTTGCCGATGTTGCGCAGCTTCTTCGTACCGAAAACCAGCGCGACGATCAGCAGCACGATCAGCCAGTGCCAAATGCTCAATCCACCCATGATGAAACCTCTCCTCAACCACGCCGCGATGCGGCGCAAATCGCCGGCGACGCGCCGGCTTCGACTATCGGATGCGGGGAAACGCCCCGCTTCGTCAACCCATCCGTTGCCACGGGCGCGGGCCGGCCAGGATATGCGCGTGCAGGTGGTAGACCTCCTGCCCGCCGCCCGGGCCCGTGTTGATCACCGTGCGAAAACCGGTTTCGCCGCCCGTATACGCGACCCCGAGCTGGTCGGCCAGACGCGCGACGAGCAGCATCAGCCGGCCGAGCATCGGCGCATCGGCGTCGCCCACCGCCGACAGCGTCGGCACGTGCCGGCGCGGAATCACGAGCACGTGCGTCTCGGCGGCCGGGCGGATGTCGCGGAACGCGACGAATTCGTCGTCCTCGTGCACCTTCGTGCTCGGGATCTCGCCTGCCGCGATCTTGCAGAACAGGCAATTCGGATCGTGACTCATGTTGCTCCTGCAAACGCCCGCACGCGGCCGGTCAGAACCACGCCTGCGAATCGAGCGTCTTGTTGTCGTTCAGGTACAGCCAACCCTTGATGATACGGTACAGCGTCCAAATCCATGTGACAAACATCACGACGAATCCGACCGCGACGAACAGCAGCGCGATCCCGATCACGTAAGCGATCAGCGCGCGCCAGAACGTGCGGATCTGCCACTCGAAGTGATCGGCGTACGGCGTGCCGGCCACGTCGCCGCGCTTCACGTAGTTGATGATGATCGCGATGATGCCGGTGACGCCGCCGGTCAGCCAGTGAATCGCATAGAGGCCGTACAGCACGTGGGTCAGCGTGCGCAGCCCGTTCAGGCGTTCGGCATCCGCTGCTCCCGGCACCGCCGGCGTCGGAAACTGGTTCGACGTTTCGTTCATGATGCTACCCCCGTCAGATGACAATTCTTACAGCTTACCGCACTGTTGCCACCGCGGCGGGGTCTGTCCGTCACCCGCCGTTTTCCTCGCGCTCGCGGCGCTTGCGCAGCGCTTTTTCCTCGATGCCCGACAAGCCCTCGCGGCGCTCGAGTTCGGCGATCACGTCGGCCGGGCTCAGGTCGAAATGCGACAGCATCACGAGGCAGTGGAACCACAGGTCGGCCACCTCGCCGACGAGCGCGGCCGGCGCGCCGCCCTGGCGCACGTCCTTCGCGGCCAGCACGACTTCCGTCGCCTCTTCGCCGATCTTCTTCAGCACCGCGTCGTCGCCCTTGTGGAACAGGCGCGACACGTACGATTGATCGGGATCGCCGCCCTTGCGGCTATCGATCACGGCCGCGAGGCGCAGCAGCGTGTCTTCGGTCGATTGCGTCATTTGTAGATGTGTTCGGGGTCTTTCAGCACCGGCTCGACCGCGACCCAGTCGCCGCCGTCCACGGTACCTTCGAATTTCTGGAAGAAGCACGAATGCCGGCCGGTGTGGCACGCGATGCCCGACACCTGCTCGACCTTCAGCAGCACGACGTCCTCGTCGCAGTCGAGCCGCACCTCGTGCACGTGCTGCACGTGGCCCGACTCCTCGCCCTTGAACCACAGGCGCTTGCGCGAGCGCGAATAATAGACCGCGCGCTGCGTCTCGATCGTCTTCGCGAGCGCCTCGCGATTCATCCACGCGAACATCAGCACGTCGTTCGTCGACGCTTCCTGCGCAATCACCGGCACGAGGCCGTTGTCGTCCCAGCGGACCTTGTCGAGCCACGCGGGCAGGGATTTCGTTTCGGTATTCATCACAGCCTCACCGGGATGCCCTGGTCGGACATGAAGCGCTTCGCCTCGCCGACCGTGTGCTCGCCGTAGTGGAAGATGCTCGCGGCCAGCACCGCGTCGGCGCGACCGTCCTTGATGCCGTCCGCGAGATCCTGCAGGCAGCCGACGCCGCCCGACGCGATCACCGGCACCGGCACCGCGTCCGACACGCCGCGCGTGAGTGCAAGGTCGAAGCCCGACTTCGTGCCGTCGCGGTCCATGCTCGTGAGCAGGATCTCGCCCGCGCCGAGCTCGGCCATCTTGCGCGCCCATTCGATCGCGTCGAGGCCCGTGTTCTTGCGGCCGCCGTGCGTGAACACTTCCCAGCGCGGCGTCTCGCCGTCGGCCGACACGCGCTTCGCGTCGATCGCGACGACGATGCACTGCGAGCCGTACTTGTCGGCCGCGTCGCGCACGAGCTGCGGATTCGCGACCGCCGACGAATTCATGCTGACCTTGTCCGCGCCCGCGTTCAGCAGGCGCCGTACGTCCTCGACGGCACGCACGCCGCCGCCGACGGTCAGCGGAATGAACACCTGCGACGCGACGGCTTCGATGATCGGCAGGATCAGGTCGCGCTGGTCGGACGTCGCGGTGATGTCGAGGAACGTGAGTTCGTCGGCACCTTGTTCGTCGTAGCGGCGGGCGATTTCGACGGGGTCGCCGGCGTCGCGCAGCTCGACGAAATTGACGCCCTTGACGACACGCCCGGCAGTCACGTCCAGGCAGGGGATGATGCGTTTAGCTAGAGCCATGATGTTGCGCCAAATGCCGCGCTGGGACGGCCGGTTGCGGAGGCCTCGCACGAGGCGTCCGGTCGGGGCTGCTCGCGGGCAGCCCCGGCGAACGGGACAACCGCGGTTACGCGTTGTCGAGTTCGCCGTTCAGTTCGTCCGCGCGCTTTTGCGCGGCCGCGAAATCGAGATCGCCGGAATAGATTGCGCGGCCGCAGATCACGCCTTCGACGCCGTGTTCCTCGACTTCGCAGAGCTTGTCGATGTCCGCAAGATTCGACAGGCCGCCGCTCGCGATCACCGGAATGCCGACGGCCTGCGCGAGCTTCACGGTCGCGTCGATGTTGATGCCCTGCAGCATCCCGTCGCGGCCGATGTCCGTGTAGACGATCGATTCGACGCCATAGTCCTCGAACTTCTTCGCGAGATCGATCACTTCGTGGCCGGTCAGCTTGCTCCAGCCGTCGGTCGCGACCTTGCCGTCCTTCGCGTCCAGCCCGACGATGATGTTGCCCGCGAACGCGGTGCATGCGTCCTGCAGAAAGCCCGGATTCTTCACGGCGGCAGTGCCGATGATCACATAGGACAGGCCGGCGTCGAGATACTTCTCGATCGTCTCGAGGCTGCGGATGCCGCCGCCGAGTTGTACCGGGATTTCGTCGCCGACTTCGTCGAGGATCGCTTCGATCGCCTCGAGATTCTTCGGCTTGCCGGCGAATGCGCCGTTCAGGTCGACGAGATGGAGCCGCCGGGCGCCGAGATCGACCCACTTGCGGGCCATCGCCGCCGGGTCCTCGGAGAAAATCGTGGCCTGGTCCATATCGCCCTGTTTGAGGCGCACACACTGACCGTCTTTGAGGTCGATGGCCGGAATCAGCAACATAGCAATCGGGTGTCGTCGTGGAAAATGAAAAGAATCCGGCGCGTACCGGCCAAACCGGTGCCGCGCCGTCTCGCTAGTTTAGTACAACTCTTTCGGCGCTTAAGCGGGCAAGCCCCGCGCGACAGGCCGTTCGGCCAGTTCGACTGTGGCTCGCGCACCACGTTTACGGTTTCCAGTGTACGAAGTTGCGATACAGACGCAACCCGACCTCCGCGCTTTTCTCGGGGTGGAATTGGGTCGCGAAGAGATTGTCCCGCGCGACCGCTGACGTAAACGGCGCGCCGTAGGCCGTTTCGCCAACCGTGTGCGCCGGGTTGTCCGGCACGACGTAATAGCTGTGCACGAAGTAGAAATACGCGTCGTCGGGCACGCCGTCCCACAGCGGGTGCGGCTGCGCCTGGCGCACGCGGTTCCAGCCCATCTGCGGCACCTTGAAGCGCGAGCCGTCGTCCTGCAGCCGGCCGTCGAGCTCGAAGCGCACGACCTTGCCGGGCAGGAGACCCAGGCCCTTCGTGTCGCCTTCCGCGCTCCAGTCGAACAGCATCTGCTCGCCAACGCACACGCCGAGCAGCGGCTTCGTGCGCGACGCGTCGATCACGGCCTCCTGCAGGCCGGATTCGCCGAGGCAGCGCATGCAGTCGGGCATCGCACCCTGGCCGGGCAGCACGACGCGGTCGGCCGCGCGAATCGCGGCCGGCGTGTCGACGATCGCCACGTCGGCGGCCGGTTCGGCTTTCTTGAGCGCCTGCGCGACCGAGCGCAGGTTGCCCATCCCATAATCCACAATCGCAATCGAAGTTTTCATCTCAGTGCAGGCAGTAGCGCCCTCAGTCCATTGACGATGAATTCCACCGCCAGCGCCGACAGCATCAGACCCATCAGCCGCGTGGCGATGTTGATGCCGGTGCGGCCGATCCAGTTCGCGATCGGCTCGGCGAGCCGCATCGCGACGAAACACAGAAAAGCCAGAACCGCGCCGATCGCGACCAGCCCGGCCCGTTCATACCAGTGATGCGCGCTCGCCGCATAGACGATCACCGTGCTGATCGAGCCGGGGCCCGTGAGCAGTGGAATCGCCAGCGGCACGACCGCGATGTTGTCCTTCAGCTCGGCTTCGTCACGCTCCTCGGGCGTCGATCGCGTGTTGCCGATCTGCGCGTTGAGCATGTTGATCGCCATCAGCAGCATGATGATCCCGCCGCCGACTTCGAGCGACCCGACCGAAATGCCGAAGAAGTTGATGATCTGCTGCCCGAGCAGCGCGGTCACCGTCATCACGCAGAACACCGACACCGATGCGATCCGGATCGTGCGCCGCCGCTCGGCCTCCGTCTGCTGCGCCGTCAGGCTCAGGAAGAACGGCACCGCACCGACCGGATTGATCAGCGCGAGCAGCGAAATGAACGATTTGAGCAGATCCATCGCAAGCCGGCGCCGCGCGCCGAAGCCGTGAGGTTGTCCCGAGCGCAGTCCGTTCGGACGTTCAGAGGCTTCCTTTCGTCGACGGAATCTGCCCCGCCGCGCGCTCGTCGAGCTCCACCGCCGCGCGCAGCGCGCGGCCGAAGGCCTTGAACACCGTCTCGAGCTGATGGTGCGCGTTGATCCCGCGCAGGTTGTCGATGTGCAGCGTGACGCCCGCGTGGTTCACGAAACCGCGGAAGAACTCGATCGACAGGTCGACGTCGAACGTGCCGATCCGCGCGCGCGTGAACGGCACGTGGAATTCGAGGCCGGGCCGGCCCGAGAAGTCGATCACGACGCGCGACAGCGCCTCGTCGAGCGGCACGTACGAATGGCCGTAGCGGCGGATGCCCTTGCGATCGCCGATCGCCTTCGCGACGGCCTGGCCAAGCGTGATGCCGACGTCCTCGACCGTGTGGTGATCGTCGATATGCGTGTCGCCATGCGCTTCGACCTCGAGATCGACCAGACCGTGTCGCGCGATCTGGTCGAGCATATGGTCGAGAAACGGCACGCCGGTGGCCAGCTTCTGCCGGCCGGTGCCGTCGAGATCGAGCTTCACACGGATCTGCGTTTCGCTGGTATTGCGAACGACTTCCGCCACACGCATGGCAATTCCTTGATTGAGTCTGATGTAAATGGGGATTGATCGTCGCGCGCCGCCGCGCCCTGGGCTCAACCGGGCAGCGCGAGTTTCAAGGCGGCCAGCAGGCGGGCGTTTTCGTCGGGAGAACCGACGGTCAGCCGCACGCATTCGGCCAGTAACGGATGCATTTTACTCACGTTTTTGACCAGCACCCGCTCGGTGAGCAGCGCATCGAACACGGCAGCCGCGTCCGGCACGCGCACCAGCAGGAAATTGCCGGCGCTCGGAAACACCGTCGCGCCCGGCAGCGCGGCCACCGCCTGCGCGAGGCGCGCGCGCTCCGCGCGCAATTCGGCCGCCTGCGCATCGAGCACGTCGAGGTGGTCGAGCAGGAAATCGGCGGTCGCCTGGGTCAGCACGTTGATGTTGTACGGCGGGCGCACCTTGTCGAATTCGTTCAGCCACGCGGGCGAGCCGACGAGATAGCCGAGGCGGATACCCGCGAGGCCGAGCTTCGACACCGTGCGCATCACGACGACGTTGTCGAACTCGGCGGCACGGGGCAGCCACGAGCGCTCCGCGAACGGCTGGTACGCCTCGTCGATCACGATCAGGCTGTGCCGCGCGGCCGCGACGATCCGCTCGACGTCGGCATCGTCGTACAGCGTGCCGGTGGGGTTGTTCGGATACGCGAGATAGACGATCGCCGGCCGGTGCTCGGCGATCGCCGCGAGCATCGCATCGATGTCGAGCGTCAGGTCGGCCTTCAGCGGCACGCCGACGAATTCGAGCTGCGCGAGCTTCGCCGAGAGCTCGTACATCACGAAGCCCGGCACCGGCGCGAGCACCTTCGCGCCCGGCCGGGCGCACGCGACCGCGATCATGCTGATGATTTCGTCGGAACCGTTGCCGAGCAGCACGTCGCAACCGGCCGGCACGCGCATCGCGTGGCGCAGCTTGTCGAGCAGCGCGGCCGGGCGCGGCGCCGGGTAGCGGTTCAGCGCGACCTGTGCGAGCCGCTCGCCGAGCGCCGCGGCGAGCGGCGCCGGCAGCGGATACGGGTTCTCCATCGCGTCGAGCTTCACGAACCCGCTCGCGTCGGGAACCGGATAGCTCGTCATCGCGAGCACGTCGCGGCGGATGATGTCTTGTGGCGTCGTCATGGTCTCAAGCCGGCGTGCGTCGCGCTGGCGTCAAATGGTTGGCAAGGCGGCGGCTGCCGCCTTGCGCTCGTCTCCTGCGTCGATCCGGGGCCGCCGGCGCCGGTGCCGGCGCGTCGGCGCGCGCCCGGTCCCGCGCACGGCGCGCTCAGCCCTTCATCCGGAACTCGGCGCTCCTCGCATGCGCCTGCAGCCCTTCGCCGTACGCGAGCTCGGACGCGATCTCGCCGAGCGTCTGCGCGCCTTCCGCGCTGACCTCGATCAGGCTCGAGCGCTTGATGAAGTCGTACACGCCGAGCGGCGACGAGAAGCGCGCGGTGCGCGACGTCGGCAGCACGTGGTTCGGCCCCGCGCAGTAGTCGCCGAGGCTTTCGCTCGTATAGCGGCCGAGGAAGATCGCGCCCGCATGGCGGATCTGCTGACCCCATTGCTGCGGCTCCAGCGCCGAGATTTCGAGGTGTTCCGGTGCGATGTCGTTCGCGATCCGGCACGCCTCGGCCATGTCGCGCACCTTGATCAGCGCGCCGCGCCCCTCGAGCGACGCACGGATCACGTCCTGGCGCGGCATCGTCGGCAGCAGCTCGTCGATCGCCTTCTCGACGCGATCGAGGAACGCACCGTCCGGGCACAGCAGGATCGACTGCGCGAGTTCGTCGTGTTCGGCCTGCGAGAACAGGTCCATCGCGACCCAATTCGGATCGGTCGTGCCGTCGCACAGCACGAGGATTTCCGACGGCCCGGCGATCATGTCGATGCCGACCGTGCCGAATACGCGGCGCTTCGCCGACGCGACATACGCGTTGCCGGGGCCGCAGATCTTGTCGACGGCCGGCACCGTCGCCGTGCCGTACGCGAGCGCGCCGACCGCTTGCGCGCCGCCGATCGTGAACACGCGATCGACGCCGCCGAGCAGCGCCGCGGCGAGCACGAGGTCGTTCTTCACGCCGTCCGGCGTCGGCACGACCATCACGATCTCGCCGACCCCCGCGACACGCGCGGGAATCGCGTTCATCAGCACCGACGACGGATACGCGGCCTTGCCGCCCGGCACGTACAGGCCGACGCGGTCGAGCGGCGTGACCTTCTGGCCGAGCACCGTGCCGTCGCTTTCCGTGTACTGCCAGCTATGCGTGCCGCACTCGATCTTCTGCTTCTCGTGGTACGCGCGCACCCGCGCCGCGGCGGCTTCCAGCGCCGCGCGCGCCTTCGGCGCGAGGCCGTCGAGCGCCGTCTGCAGCGCGTCCTGCGGCAGTTCGAGCGCGGCGACGCTGTCCGCGCTCAGCCGGTCGAAGCGGTTCGTGTACTCGAGCACCGCGGCGTCGCCGCGCGACTTCACGTCGGCGAGGATCTGCGCGACCGATTGCTCGATCGCCTCGTCTTCGCTCGCCTCGAACGCGAGCACGGCGCGCAGGGCGGCGCCGAAGCCTTCGTTCGTCGAGTCGAGCTTGCGGATGGTGATGGACATGGGAGTTCCGTTACGGTGATGCGCTCAACCGCCATTCTGCGACGCGCGTTCGAACGCGTCGAGGATCGGCTTGAGCGCCGCGCGCTTCAGCTTGAGCGCGGCCTGGTTCACGACGAGGCGCGACGAGATCGCCATGATCTCCTCGACCTCGACCAGATTGTTCGCCTTCAGCGTGCCGCCCGAGCTGACGAGGTCGACGATCGCGTCGGCCAGCCCGACCAGCGGCGCCAGCTCCATCGAGCCGTACAGCTTGATCAGGTCGACGTGCACGCCCTTCGCGGCAAAGTGTTCGCGCGCCGTTTCGACGTATTTGGTCGCGACCCGCAGGCGCGCGCCCTGGCGCACCGCGCTCGCGTAGTCGAAACCGGCCGGCACGGCCACCGACATCCGGCAGCGCGCAATGTTCAGATCGATCGGCTGGTACAGGCCCGAGCCGCCGTGCTCGACCAGCACGTCCTTGCCGGCCACGCCGAAATCGGCCGCGCCGTATTCGACGTAGGTCGGCACGTCGCTCGCGCGCACGATGATCACGCGCAGGTTCGGATCGGTCGTCGGCAGGATCAGCTTGCGCGACGTTTCCGGATCCTCGGCCACCTGCACGCCGGCAGCCGCCAGCAGCGGCAGGGTTTCCTCGAAGATCCGGCCCTTCGACAGGGCGAGGGTCAGCGGCGCGGTCATGCTTGGCTCCCGGAAAGGCGGCGCACGTTCGCGCCGACGGCGGTCAGTTTGGTTTCCATGCGGTCGTAGCCGCGGTCCAGATGATAGATGCGGTCGACGAGCGTTTCGCCGTCGGCGCGCAGCCCGGCGATCACGAGGCTCGCCGACGCACGCAGGTCGGTCGCCATCACGTTCGCGCCCGACAGCTTCTCGACACCCGTCACGAGCGCCGTGTTGCCGTCGATCGTGATGTTCGCGCCGAGCCGGTTCAACTCCTGCACATGCATGAAGCGGTTCTCGAAAATGGTTTCGACAACCTGCGCGGTGCCCGTCGCGACCGTATTGAGGGCCATGAACTGCGCCTGCATGTCGGTCGGGAACGCCGGGTATTCCGACGTGCGGATCGTCACCGCCGACGGGCGGCGATCCATCTTCACGCGCAGCCAGCTGTCGCCTTCCTCGATCGACACGCCCGCTTCGCGCAGCTTGTCGATCACCGCGTCGAGGATGTGCGGGCGCACGCCCGTCAGCCTCACGTCGCCGCCGGCCGCCGCGACCGCGCACAGGAACGTGCCGGCCTCGATGCGGTCGGGGATCACCGAATGGCGCGCGCCGTGCAGCCGCTCGACGCCCTGGATCACGAGGCGGTCGGTGCCGATGCCGTCGATTTTCGCGCCCATCGCGACCAGCAAGTGTGCGAGATCGCTCACTTCCGGCTCGCGCGCGGCGTTTTCGATCACCGTCTCGCCGTCGGCGAGCGTCGCGGCCATCAGCAGGTTCTCGGTCCCCGTCACCGTGATCATGTCGGTCACGATGCGCGCGCCCTTCAGGCGTTTCGCGCGCGCTTCGATGAAGCCGTGCTCGATGCTGATCTCGGCGCCCATCGCCTGCAGGCCCTTGATGTGCTGGTCGACCGGCCGCGCGCCGATCGCGCAGCCGCCCGGCAGCGACACCTTCGCCTCGCCGAAGCGCGCGAGCAGCGGCCCGAGCACGAGGATCGACGCGCGCATCGTCTTCACGAGTTCGTACGGTGCGACGAGGTTGTCGACGCGCGACGCGTCGAGCTGCACGCGGCAGCCGTCGGTCTCGCTCTTCACGCCCATCTGGTTCAGCACCTTCAGCGTGGTGCGCACGTCCTTCAGGTTCGGCACGTTGTCGAGCTCGACCGGCTCGGCGCTGAGCAGCCCCGCGCACAGGATCGGCAGCGCGGCGTTCTTCGCGCCCGACACGACGATCTCGCCGGACAGCCGGCGACCGCCTTCGATCACCAGCTTGTCCATCCCCTGTCCCTGCGATTCCCCGTTGGCGGCCGGGTGTGCCGTGGCGACGCTCTGGACGGCGTCGCGCTCGTTGGCGGTGACTTGCACTCAGTGATTTCCGTTTATGCGTTCTGCCATTCGGCGGGCGTCAGCGTCTTCATGCTGAGCGCGTGAATTTCCTGCTTCATGCGATCGCCGAGCGCCGCATAGACGAGCTGGTGCCGCTGGATCGGCCGCTTGCCTTCGAAGGCCGCCGACACGATCGTCGCGAAGAAATGCTGGCCGTCGCCTTCGACTTCCAGATGTGTGCAGGCGAGACCGCCGGCGATGTATTGCTTGACCTGTTCGGGAGTCGGCAACATGGTGTAGGGCTCCTGTCGGCGCGCGCCGCCCCGGGGCGGCCGCGGCCTGTCGATATCAATGACGCAGTTTGTAGCCGGTCGCGAGCAGCCGCATCGCGATCAGCGCGAGCAGCACGAAGAAACCGGTGACGATCGCGAGGCTCGCGAACGGGTTGATGTCGGACGCGCCGAAGAACCCGAAACGGAAGCCGTCGATCATGTAGAAAAATGGGTTGAGACGCGACACTTCGCGCCACACGGGCGGCAGCGAGTGCGTCGAATAGAACACGCCGGACAGAAACGTCAGCGGCATGATCAGGAAGTTCTGGAACGCGGCGAGCTGGTCGAACTTCTCGGCCCAGATCCCGGCGATCAGCCCGAGCGTGCCGAGGATCGCCGAGCCGAGCAGCGCGAACGCAATGATGAACAGCGGCGCCGCGAAGTGCATCGGGATAAACCAGATCGTCACGACGAACACGCCCGCGCCGACCGCGAGCCCGCGCACGACGGACGCGAGCACGTACGCGCCGAAGATGTCGCGATACGACAGCGGCGGCAGCAGCATGAACACGAGGTTGCCGGTGATCTTCGACTGGATCAGCGACGACGAGCTGTTCGCGAACGCGTTCTGCAGCACGCTCATCATCACGAGGCCCGGCACGAGAAAGCTCACGTATTCGACACCGGGATAGACCTCGACGCGGCCCGACAGCGCATGGCCGAAGATCGTCAGATACAGCAGCGCGGTGACGATCGGCGCGAGCACCGTCTGGAACGACACCTTCCAGAAACGCAGCAGTTCCTTGTAGAACAGCGTGCGGAACCCGCTTCCCGGCACGCGCCGGGCCGTCCCCTCGGACGACAGCGAACGCAGTTCGCGTGGGGAGTGTTGATTCATGCCAGACCCTCGATCACCTCGGCCCCGTTCATCACCTGGACGAACACGTCCTCGAGGTCGGCCTTGCGGACCTCGATCTCGTCGAACGTGCAGCCCGCCGCGCGGCATTGCGCAAGGATGCGTTCGACCTCGTCGTAACTCGCGAGGCGCAGCAGGTGCTCGCCCGGCGCGCGCGCGGCCGGGTCGGTTTCCAGCCCGCGCAGCTCGGCCGGCAGCGCGCCCGTCGCGAACCGCAGGTACAGCTGCAGGCCCGCGAAGCGGCGCAGCAGCGCGTCGGTGCGGTCGAGCGCGACGACTTCGCCACGGCGCAGCATCGCGATGCGGTCGCACAGCGACTCGGCTTCCTCGAGGTAATGGGTGGTCAGCACGATCGTGTGACCCTCGCGATTCAGGCGCGAGATGAATTTCCACAGCGTCTGGCGCAATTCGACGTCGACGCCGGCGGTCGGCTCGTCGAGCACGATTACGGGCGGCCGGTGCACGAGCGCCTGCGCGACGAGCACGCGACGCTTCATCCCGCCCGACAGCGCGCGCATGTTCGCGTCGGCTTTCTCGGTGAGATCGAGATTGGCCATCACTTCGTCGATCCAGTCGTCGTTGCGGCGCAGCCCGAAATAGCCGGACTGGATCCGCAGCGTTTCGCGAACGGTGAAGAACGGGTCGAAAACGAGCTCCTGCGGAACGACGCCGAGTGCGCGGCGCGCGCTGCGGAAGTCCTGGACGACGTCGTGACCGAGCACCGAGATACTGCCTTCGTCGGCCCGGGCGAGCCCGGCGAGGATGCTGATGAGCGTGGTCTTGCCTGCGCCGTTGGGGCCGAGCAGACCGAAAAACTCGCCTTCCTCGACCGACAGGCTGACGCCCTTGAGCGCCTGAAGCGACTTGTAGCGCTTCTTGACGTGACGGATTTCTATGGCTGACATGACTGTGCGCGACGCAAGGGCCGCGACGCCTATTCTGTGCTTGCTGCGAAAGAAAATGGGGGCCGGACGCCGATTGGCTGCCCCGCAAAACGCTTGATTATAGGGCAAACCGGCTGGTGGAGCCGGCGCCGGCGGCGCGCGGCCTGAAGCGTGCGCGCGCCGGCTGGCGCGGCAGGCTTCGGTCGGACAGGGTCAATGTCGCCCGGTGCCGTCGATGAGCGTGTCGACGCCGTAGGCGCGCGCGAGGCTGGCGAGCTTCGGAGGGAGATTGAGGATGTCGAGGGTCGCGCCGCGCGCTTTGGCGGCACGTTGCCATGCGAGCAGCACGGCGAGCGCCGACGAGTCGAACTGCGTCAGCGCCGCGCAATCGACGGCGGTCGCGCCGGCGCCGATGCGCGCAAGACCGTCCGCGAGCGCGGACTTCGCGCTCGCGACGGTCAGCGAGGAAGCGGCTGCGAAGCCGCTCACGACGCTTGCTTGCCCGCGGCAAGTTCCTGGTTGCGCTGCGACAGGAACTTGATCAGGCCGTCCACGCCGCTTTGCTGGATCTTCTCGTTGAACTGTTGCTGGTACGTCTGGATCAGCCACGCGCCGAGCACGTTCAGGTCATACACCTTCCAGCCGTTCGCCGTCTTGTACAGGCGGTAGTCGATCTGGACCGGCTGGCCGTTGTTCATCGCGATCGTCTTGACCACGACGTCGGTATCGGCCGGATCGGCGCGGAACGGCGGGTACTGGATCTGCTGGTCCGGCTTCAGTTGGGCGAGCGCGCCCGAATACGTGCGGATCAGCAGCAGCTTGAACTGCTCCTGAACCTGCTGCTGCTGCTCGACCGTCGCCGTGCGCCAGTTGCGGCCCATGGCCAGCTGCGTGGTGCGGCGGAAATCGGTGTACGGCAGGATGTCCTTGTTGACGATCGTGATGATGCGGTTGGTGTCGCCCTGCTTGATCGTCTGCTGCTTGACTTCGTCGAGCACCTGCTGCGTCGCCGTCTTGATCAGCGCCTGCGGGTTCGACTGGTCGACTTGCGCGTGAGCTGCGCTGCCGAACGAGAACAGCGCCGCGAAAACGGGGATCAGGAACAGTTTTTTCATCATAGTGGCCTGCATGAATGAGTCGATGCGAAGGTTGGAGCAGGTAGCTTACGCGCAAGTTCGCATACGCTACCGACTGAATCGTTTCCGGCTGTAACGAATGTAAATCCGTCAGTGCAGCCGGATGCTCGGGAACCGGAACCCGCCCGGCGACGGCGGCGCCACCTGCATGGCCGGCACGTTCGTTTCGCTCGCCGGGTTGGGCGCTTCGGCCGCGCCCGACGCAGGCGCAGCAACCGCCGCGCCCGATGCGCCCGCCGGCGCGGCGCCGCCCACCGCGGCCGCGCCCGCCGTACCGGCCGCGCCGGCTGCCGCCGGTGCCGCCCCGTCTTCCGGCAGGTCGTACTTCGGCAGCGCGTCGTTGCTCGACGTCGTGGCGGCCTCGCCGCGCGCGTTGTTGATCAGCATCTGGCGACGCTGCAGGTACGCATTGCGTACGAACGAATACTTGTCGAGCGCCGCGGCATCGAGCACGTCGCCCGCGCCCAGCAGGTTCGCACGCGTGTTGACCAGGTTCACGCCGAACAAGCCCCAGCTCAGGCCGTCCGGCTTCACGTAGGTGAGCGGGTTGCCGACGTAGTCGACGCCCAGGCCGGCCGTGTCGCGCAGTGTGCTCGGGCCGAGCAGCGGCAGCACGAGGTACGGACCCGACGGCATGCCGTAGCGGCCCATCGTGATCCCGAAGTCGGCCGTGTGCTTCGGCAGCTTCGCGATCGTCGCGACGTCGAACAGGCCGCCGACGCCGAACACCGTGTTGATCACGACGCGCATGATGTCGCCGACGCCGTCCGCGATCCGCAGCTGCACGATGTTGTTCGCCGCGATGTAGACGTCGCCGATGTTCGAGAAGAAGTTCGTCACGCTGTCGCGCACCGGCTGCGGCACCACGTACTGGTAGCCCTTCGCGACCGGCTTCAGCGCGTACGTATCGACCGTGTCGTTGAACTTGTACATCGTCCGGTTGAAGCCTTCGAGCGGATCGCCCTTGGTCGGCGTCTGCACGGTCGCGCAGCCGCTCAACGCGGCGACTGCCGCTACCGCCAGCGCGGCGTGCCTGATGCGGATCGTGTGCATGTCATTACCCTCTTGTTTTCTCTCGTGTGGTTATTGGCCGGCCGAACCGGACACCGCCGACGCCGGTATCGCCACCGGCGCCGGAGCGGCGGGAGCAGCCGATGCGCCGGTTGCCGGCTTCGCACCGCCCGCATCGGCGGCCTTGCTGTACAGGAACTGGCCGATCAGGTTCTCGAGCACGATCGCCGACTGCGTCATCGCGATCGTATCGCCCGATTTCAGCATTTCGGTGTCGCCGCCCGGATCGAGGCCGATATATTGCTCGCCGAGCAGGCCCGACGTCAGGATCTTCGCCGACGAATCCTTCGGGAACGGGTATTGGCCGTCGATGTCGATCGTGACGAGCGCCTGGTAGGTGTTCGTGTCGAAGCCGATCGACTTCACGCGGCCGACCACGACGCCGGCGCTCTTCACGGCCGCGCGCGGCTTCAGCCCGCCGATATTGTCGAATTTCATCCTCACCGAGTAGGTCGGCTGAAACGACAGCGAGCTCATGTTGCCGACCTTCAGCGCCAGGAACAGCACCGCAAGGAAGCCCACCACCACGAACAGGCCGACCCAGAAGTCGAGAGCAGTCTTTTTCATCGTCATCCCAAAATTTGGCTTGGCTGAGGCTTAGCTGAACATCAGCGCGGTCAGCAGGAAATCGAGGCCGAGTACGGCGAGCGACGCGAACACGACCGTCTTGGTGGTCGCGCGCGACACGCCTTCGGGCGTGGGCTTCGCTTCATACCCCTGAAACAGTGCAATGAAGGTCACGGCGAAGCCGAACACGATGCTCTTCAGCACGCCGTTGCCGACGTCGGCCCAGACCTGGACGCCGCCCTGCATCTGCGACCAGAACGCGCCCGGATCGACGCCGATCAGCACGACGCCGACGAAGTACCCGCCGAGCACGCCGACCGCGTTGAAGATCGCGGCCAGCAGCGGCATCGCGATGATGCCCGCCCACATGCGCGGCGCGATCACGTTCTTGATCGGGTCGACGGCCATCATCTCGAGCGCGGTGAGCTGCTCGCCGGCCTTCATCAGGCCGATCTCGGCCGTGAGCGACGTGCCCGCGCGGCCCGCGAACAGCAGCGCGGTGACGACGGGCCCGAGCTCGCGCACGAGCGACAGCGCGACCAGCAGGCCGAGCGCCTGCTCGGAACCATAGCGGTTCAGCGTGTAATACCCCTGCAGGCCGAGCACGAAGCCGACGAACAGCCCCGACACGGCGATGATCACGAACGAATAGTTGCCGAGGAAGTGGATCTGCTTCGTGACCAGCCGCGGCCGACGCAGCAGCGGGAAGAATTCCAGCACGAGGCGCACGAACAAGCGCGTGCCGTAGCCCGCCCGCTCGAGGCCGCCGATGACGTAACGTCCGATCGCGCTGATCATGCGCGCCCTCCGCCGAGCCCGAAATCCGCCGCCAGCGGCGGGCTCGTGTAGTGAAATTTGAACGGGCCGTCCGGCGCGCCGTCGATGAATTGCCGCACGCTCGGATCGGTCGACGCGCGCAGCTCGTCGGGCGTGCCCTGCGCGAGCACGCCGCCGTTAGCCAGAAAATACACGTAGTCGGCGATCGCGAACGATTCCGGCACGTCGTGCGTGACGAGGATCGACGTCGCGCCGAGCGCCTGGTTCAGCGTGCGGATCAGGTTGGCGGTGATGCCGAGCGAGATCGGATCCAGGCCCGCGAACGGCTCGTCGTACATGATGAGCTGCGGATCGAGCGCGATCGCGCGAGCCAGCGCGATGCGGCGCGCCATCCCGCCCGACACCTCGGACGGCATCAGGTCGCGCGCGCCGCGCAGCCCGACCGCGTTCAGCTTCATCAGCACCAGGTCGCGGATCAGGTCTTCGGGCAGGTCGGTATGCTCGCGCAGCGCGAACGCGACGTTCTCGAACACCGACATGTCGGTGAACAGCGCGCCGAACTGGAACAGCATGCCCATCTTGCGGCGCAGCGCATACAGGCCGTCGCGCGTTTGCGCGCCGACGTCGGCGCCGTCGAACAGCACCTGGCCACGGCGCGCGCGCACGAGGCCGCCGATCAGGCGCAGCACGGTGGTCTTGCCGCAACCCGAGCCGCCCATGACCGCGACGACCTGCCCACGCCCGAAGCGCAGGTTCAGGTTGGACAGGACGAGGCGATCGCCGTAGCCGAAGTCGACGTCGCGAAGTTCCAGCAGGGTCTCGGTAGGAGTGGGGCTCACGGAGCTGACAGTCCTTTTACGCAGAACGCCGAATTATAGGGCCTGCATTGGAATGATGTCGTGACGCCGTTCCGGACCCCGCGGTCAATGATTGTCAAATTGTCCGGCAAAGCACTGCTGCAGTGCAATAAGCGCCGTCCGATAGTCGGCCGCGCCCGTGATCGCGCTGACCACCGCGACGCTGCCGACGCCCGTCGCCAGCACGGCCGGCAGCGCGTCGATCCCCACCCCGCCGATCGCGACGAGCGGCGCCCGCGCGCCGGCCAGGCGCGCATAGCGGGCGATCCGCGCGAGGCCCTGCGGCGGCGCGGCGACCGCCTTGGTGGCGGTCGCGTACACGGGGCCGAGCGCGAGGTAGCTCGGCCGCTCGTGCAGTGCCCGCAATATCTCGTAATAGCCGTGGCTCGAAAGTCCGAGCCGCAGGCCCGCGCGCGCGATCGCCGCCAGATCGGCCGTTTCGAGGTCCTCCTGGCCGAGATGTACGCCGTACGCCCCCTCTTCCACGGCGATCTGCCAGTGATCGTTGATGAACACGCGCGCATCGGGATAACGGCGCCCTGCCGCGACCGCGCGCGCGATTTCGCGGCGCAGCGCGTCCGGCGTCGCGTCTTTCACGCGCAATTGCACGGTTCGCGCGCCGCCGTCGAGCACGCGCTCGACCCATTCGGCGCTCGGCACGACCGGATAGAGGCCGAGCTGCGCGGGACACGGGGCGAACGCGGGCTCCGGCGCGGGCGGCAGCCCGGCGACGCGCGGGAATTGCGCGGCATCGACCGGCCACGCGTCGGCGGCGCGCGTCTCGTCGCCGTCGCGCCACGCCAGCGCGAGCACCAGCGCGTCGACCGGCGCGAAGCCGCAATCGAGGAACGCAGCGAGCGCCGCGATCCAGTCGTCCGCGAGCGGATGCGCGGCGTCGAGCGCGTAGCGCACGCCGGCCGCATGCAGCACGGCGCCCTGCTCGTCGAATTCGATCGCCACCGCCGCCACCGCCGCCGGCGACGCCGGCCGCGACACGGCCGACGCACGCGCCTGCGCGGCACGATCGCCGGCCGACACGATCAGCACGTCGCCGTCGGCCGGCACGTCGGGCGCCGCCACGCAGAGCCGCCACGGCGCCGCGCCGTCCGGCCAGTCGCCGAGCCGCGCGCGAATCCGCTCGGCCGCTTCGGCCAGTTCGTCGGCCGGCGGCCAGAACGCATCGGCGAAGCGCGCGCTCATGCGCCGCCCCCGTCCTGGTGCCAGAACGGCATCCCGACGACCGGCGTACTCGCGTGCGCGGTTTCGCGCGCGTCCATCGGGCCGGCGAGATACGCGGCGCGGCCGGCCTCGACGCCCTGCGCAAACGCGCGCGCCATGATCTCCGGGTGCGTGGCCTGCGAGACGGCCGTATTCAGCAGCACGCCGTCGAAGCCCCACTCCATCACCTGGCACGCGTGCGACGGCACGCCGAGCCCCGCGTCGACGATCAGCGGCACGTCCGGCAGCCGCTCGCGCAGCACGCGCAGGCCGTACGGATTCACGACGCCCTTGCCGGTGCCGATCGGCGCGCCCCACGGCATCAGCGCCTCGCAGCCGACGTCGAGCAGGCGCCGGCCGATCACGAGATCCTCGGTGCAGTACGGCAGCACCTTGAAGCCGTCCTTGATCAGTTGCGCGGCGGCTTCGATCAGCCCGACCGGGTCGGGTTGCAGCGTGTAGTCGTCGCCGATCAGTTCGAGCTTGATCCAGTCGGTGTCGAATACCTCGCGCGCCATGTGCGCGGTCGTCACGGCTTCGGCGACGGTCTGGCAGCCGGCCGTGTTCGGCAGCAGCGGCACCGCGTGGCGCTTGAGCAGATCGAAGAAGCCGGCTTCGGCCGTGCCGCCCGTCATCTGGCGGCGCAGCGCGACCGTCACCATCCCGGGGCGCGACGCGGCGATCGAATCGGACAACGACTGCAGCGACGGATAGCGCGACGTGCCGAGCAGCACGCGGCTTGCGAAAGTGGCGCCGTATAGCGTGAGCGCGTCGGCGGAGGTGTGGGACGTCATGTCGTTTTCCTGGAAGAGCGGGGCGAACGGCGGCGCTCAGCCGCCTGCGACGGGGTGCACGACGTCGAGCCTGTCGCCCGCCGCGAGCGCACGCGCCGCATGCTGCGTGCGCGCGACGAAGTTGCCGTTCAGCGCCACCGCGTACGGCGGACGCGCGCCGTACGCGGCAAGCGCGTCGGCCACCGTCGCGCCGTCGGGCAACGTCAGGGTCTGTTGATTGATCTGGATATCCATGAGGCTGGGTCGGATTCGGTCGGCGGCGCACGTCAGGCCGGCTGGCGCGCGTCGTTGCGGTGATGAAGCAGCGTCGGCCAGCGTGCGGCGTCGCGCCATGCGGCGAACGCGTCGGCATCGCCGAGCGAGCCGCCGAGCGCGGCCTGCGCGAACGCGACGGCCGCCTGCGCGACTTCCGGCGCGATCATGAAGCCGTGCCGGTACAGGCCGTTGACGGCGAGCGTCGATGCGCCGTCCCAGATCACCGCCGGGCGATGATCGGGCAGCGTCGGCCGGCACTGCGCGTTGAGTTCGAGAATGCGCGCCTCGCCGAACGCCGGATGCACGGAAAACGCCGCGCTCAGCAGTTCGAGCGCGGAGCGCACGCTGACGGGCGACATGTCCTCGCCCTCCACCTCGGTCGCGCCGATCACATAGAGATCGTCCTGCTTCGGCGCGATGTACAGCGGGTAACGCGGATGCAGCAACCGCACGGGCCGGGTGAGCCCGATGCCCGGCGCATGCACGCGCGCGACTTCGCCGCGGATGCCGCGCAGCGCGGGCAGCGCGGATTTCGCGCCGAGCCCGCGGCAATCGATCGTGAAATGGGCGGCAGGCCGGTTCGCGTCGTCGACCGACGCGTGCCAGTGCAGCGCGACGCCGCGTTCGGCGAGGCCCGCTGCAAGCGCGCGCAGCGCCTGGCGGTTGTCGAGCTGCCCTTCGCGCGGCAGCATCAGCCCGCGCGCGAAGCGGCCCGCGAGCGCGGGTTCGGCCGCGTCGACCTGCGCGCCGGCGAGCGTCACGAAGCCGCCGTCGAACAGCTCCGCCGGCGCGTTCGCGCGCAGGCGCCGCTCGAACAGCGGCGCCTCCGCGCGGTCCGCGTGATGCCAGACGACGAGCGTGCCGCGATGCTGGAAAAAGACGGGTTCGGGCAGTTCGGCGAGCCACTGCGGCCAGCGCGCGAGCGATGCGGCGCCGAGCTCGGTGATCAGCCGTTCCGCGCTCGCCGCTTCCGCGAGCGGCGCGAGCATCGCGGCCGCGACCCACGCGGCCGACTGCTCGCCGTCCGGGCCGCCGCGCTCGTAGAGTGCGACGCGATGCCCGTCGCCCGCGAGCCGCCACGCGATCAGGCGGCCGACGAGCCCGCCGCCGAGCACCGCGAAATCGGGCCGTGTATCGCGGACGTTCATCGCGCACCCTCCGCGCGGCCACGCGCGACGGACGTCGACGCGCACGCGCCGCCGCATGCGAACGCACGCGACACCGGGCCGGGAATCATGCAAAAGACTGAGGATTGTGCGGTCATCATTCCTTCCGTAACGCGCAATGCGCGTACCCAAAAGGACGAAACCGGCAGCAAAGGCCGGCCGGGCGGGACTCGGGCGCTGACCATGTGGGATGGCGGCCAGCGCGGCCCGGCGGGATCAGAAACTTCCCTCGCCGGTATTACCCGGATCGGGTGCGAAGGGTCTTTCTCAGCCTCGCCGCGCTGCCCGGAACATCTGCCGGCCACGCCACGAAGCACCCCTGTTTCGTCGTCGGCCATTAGACCATAAAAGCGGAAAGCGCCGCAAACTGTCCCCCTTGCGGCAAATTCGCCGGCGCGCCGCGCCGCTCTGGCACAATGCCCGCAGGCCGGCCGCGCGAGCGGCCGGTTGCCGCGTCACCGCCGGTTTTTAAGTGCCGTTTAAGACGCACGGGCGACCATCCGGACGCCCGCCGTCAGTCGGCGCCGCGCCCCGGCATGCCGTATCGCGGCGCGCGCCCGGTTTCGCCCGGCCCGCGCGCCGGCTCATCATCAGGAAGCACATGACCCAATCGATCGACCCCGTCCGCTCCGTCTCCGACGCGCCGCAGGACGAGCGCCCGGTATCCGCATGGAGCCTCATCAAGCCCTACTGGGTATCGTCCGAATGGAAAATCGCGTGGGGGTTGCTGGTCACGATCATCGCGATCAACCTCTGCGTGGTCTGGATCAACGTCCGGCTGAACAAGTGGAACGCGCAGTTCTACAACGCGCTGCAGTCGAAGGACGTCCACGACTTCCCGAACCTGCTGATGCAGTTCTCCGCGCTCGCCTTCGCGTTCATCATCCTCGCCGTGTACGGCCGCTACCTGCGGCAGATGCTCGGCTTCCGCTGGCGCCAGTGGCTCACCGAGCGCTTTCTCGGCCAGTGGCTCGGCGATCGCGCGTTCTACCGGATCGAGCGCGACCGCCTCGCGGACAACCCCGATCAGCGGATCACCGACGACCTCCAGTCGTTCGCGACCACGACGCTCGCGCTGTCGCTCGACCTGCTGTCGACGGTCGTCACGCTCGTGTCGTTCATCACGATCCTGTGGTCGCTCGCCGGCGCGCTGACGTTTACGCTCGGCGCGACGCCGATCGCGATTCCCGGCTACATGGTGTGGGCGGCCGCGCTGTACGCGGTGGTCGGCTCGCTGATCATCCAGAAGGTCGGCCATCCGCTCGTGTCGATCAACTACCAGCAGCAGCGCGTCGAGGCCGATTTCCGCTTCGGGCTGATCCGCGTGCGCGAGAACGCCGAGCAGATCGCGTTCTACGACGGCGAAAAGACCGAGACCGGCAACGCGCAGACCCTCTTCATGCGCATCCGCGACAACTGGTGGCGCGTGATGAAGTACACGAAGCGGCTCACGTTCGTGCTGAGCTTCTATGGGCAGATCGCGATCATCTTCCCGCTCGTCGTCGCCGCACCGCGCTACTTCGCAGGCGCGTTCTCGTTCGGCGTGCTGATGCAGATCTCGTCCGCGTTCGGCACCGTCAGCGATTCGTTCTCGTGGTTCGTCAACAGCTACTCGACCCTCGTCGAATGGCGCGCCACCGTCAACCGTCTGCGCGAATTCAAGCGCGTGATGGGCACGTCGCATCTGAAGGAAAGCCTGTCGCCCGCGACCGAGCACGGCGGCATCAACCTGCACTACATCGACGCTGCGAAGCTGTCCACGTCGTCGCTCAAGCTCGCGCTGCCGAACGGCAACGCGCTCGCGAACATCGGCGACGTCACGATCGAGCCCGGCTCGCGCTGGCTCGTGGTCGGCAAGTCGGGATCCGGCAAGAGCACGTTCATGCGTGCGCTCGCGGGCCTGTGGCCGTTCGGCGACGGCGCGATCGATGCGCCAGTCGGCGCGCGGATGATGTTCGTGCCGCAGACGAGCTATTTGCCGATCGGCACGCTGAAGGCCGCGCTCACCTATCCGGCGACGCCCGACACGTTCAGCGACGAAGCGTGCCGCGACGCGCTGCGCGCATGCCGCCTCGAGGATTACGTCGAGCGCCTCGACGAAACCGCGCACTGGACCCGCGTGCTGTCGCCCGGCGAGCAACAGCGCCTGGCCGGCGCCCGCGTGCTGCTGCACAAGCCCGACTTCCTGTTCCTCGACGAAGCGACCAGCGCGCTCGACGCCGACAACGAAGCCCGCCTCTATCACCTGTTCGCCGAACGGCTGCCGAAGGCGGCGATCGTCAGCATCGCGCACCGCGAATCGCTGGCCGCGTTCCACGGCGGCACGATCAACGTCGAGCGCGTGAACAGCGACGACAAGGTCGCCGCGTGAACGCACGCGCCGCGCACATCGCGCGGATCGCGCTGATCACCGGCGCAGGTTCGGGGATCGGCGCGGCGCTCGCGCGGCGACTCGCGGCGCCCGGCGTCGCGCTGGCGCTGCATGCGCGCGGCGCGGACCCGGCAGCCCGCGCACGCGTCGCCGACGTCGCCGACCGATGTACGGCAGCGGGCGCGCAATGCGTGACGCTCACCGGCGATCTCGCCGAAGCGGGCGTCGCCGCCGCGCTCGTCGACGCCACCGCTGCCCGCTTCGGCGGGCTCGACCAGCTCGTCGCGAACGCCGGCTTCGCCGCGCGGCAATCCTTTTCCGACCTCTGCGCGGACGCGCTCGCATCCGCCTTCGCCGCGATGCCCGGCGCGTTCTCCGCGCTCGCGGCCCGCGCACGGCCGCTGCTCGAAGCGTCGACGGCGCCGCGCATCGTCGCGGTCAGCTCGTTCGTCGCGCACCGCTATCGGGCGGACGCCCCGTTCGCGGCGACCGCCGCCGCGAAAGCCGCGCTCGAATCGCTGGTGCGCTCGGCGGCAGCCGAGTTCGCCGCGTGCGGCATCACCGTCAATGCGGTCGCGCCCGGCTTCACGCGCAAGGACCACGGCCCGAGCGCGGACAATGCGGCCGCTTGGGTCCGTGCCGAACAGGCGACGCCGCTCGGCCGGATCGCCGAACCCGACGACGTCGCCGCGCTGATTGCGTTCCTGCTGTCGGACGCGGCACGGCAGATCACCGGCCAGGTCATCCACGTGGACGGCGGCCTGACGCTCTGACGCGAGCGCGTGCCAGCCGTGCCGGCGCGCAGGTCGCCGCCGGCGTCCACATGGCGCTCACGCACGATCGAGCGTCGCTCCTGGCCCGACCGTCCACCCGCCGCGCTGCCGCGCCTGCCCCCGCACGCACCTTTTTGGCGCCCTTCATCCCGCCCGTAAAATAGCCGCCGTACGGCAGCGCGATACGAGAGACGACACAAGAGGGGGCGGCAGGCATGCAGGCATTCCAGTGGTTCAACGAATTGTCGACGCGCGAGCGACGAACGCTGTACGCCGGATTCGGCGGCTATGCGGTCGATGCGTTCGACTTCATGATCTATTCGTTCCTCATTCCGACGCTGATCGCCACCTGGGGCATGACGAAGAGCGAGGCCGGGATGATCGCGACGAGTTCGCTGATCTCGTCGGCGATCGGCGGCTGGGTCGCCGGCATCCTCGCAGACCGCTTCGGCCGCGTGCGCGTGCTGCAGTGGACGATCGCGACGTTCGCGCTGTTCACGTGCCTGTCCGGTTTCACGCATTCGTTCTGGCAGCTCCTTGCGACGCGCACGCTGCAGGGCTTCGGCTTCGGCGGCGAATGGTCGGTCGTGACGATCATGATGGCCGAGACGATCCGCTCGCCCGAGCATCGCGCGAAGGCAGTCGGCACCGTGCAGAGCAGCTGGTCGTTCGGCTGGGGCGCGGCCGCGATCCTGTACTGGGCGTTCTTCGCGCTGCTGCCCGAGCAGCTCGCGTGGCGCGCGTGCTTCTGGATCGGTCTCGCGCCCGCGCTGTGGATCCTGTACATCCGCCGCAACGTCAGCGATCCCGACATCTACACGGCCACGCGCCGCGCCCGCGACGAAGGCCGCGTGTCGGGCCACTTCCTCGAGATCTTCTCGCCGCCGCACCTGCGCGCAACGCTGTTCGGCAGCGCGCTGTGCACCGGCATGCTCGGCGGCTACTACGCGATCACGACGTGGCTGCCCACCTACCTGAAAACCGTGCGCCACCTGTCGGTGTTCAACACGAGCGGCTATCTCGTCGTGCTGATCGTCGGCTCGTTCGTCGGCTACGTGGTCGGCGCGATCCTGTCCGACCGGCTCGGCCGACGCGCGTCGTTCATCCTGTTCGCGGTCGGCTCGTTCTCGCTCGGCATGGCCTACACGATGCTGCCGATCACCGATACCGCGATGCTGCTGCTCGGCTTCCCGCTCGGCATCGTCGTGCAGGGCATCTTCGCGGGCGTCGGCGCGTATCTGTCGGAGCTGTATCCGGGCGCGATCCGCGGCTCGGGCCAGGGCTTCTGCTACAACCTCGGCCGCGGGCTCGGCTCGTTCTTCCCGATCCTGGTCGGATCGCTGTCGCAGTCGATGTCGCTCGTGAAGGCGATCGGGCTCGTCGCGGGCGGCGGCTACCTGCTCGTGATCGTCGCGGCGCTCGTGCTGCCGGAAACGCGCGGCAAGTCGCTCGCCGACGATCCGGCCGTCGCATCGTAAGCACCTTGCCCGTTCGGGAACCCGCATGCACGTGATCGTTCTCGGCGCCGGCGTGATCGGCGTCACCACTGCCTGGCACCTGCGCGAAGCAGGCTGCGACGTCACCGTGATCGAACGCGAGGCCGATGTCGCGCAAGCGACGAGCCTCGGCAACGCGGGCGTGATCGCGCCCGGCTACGTGACGCCGTGGGCCGCGCCGGGGATGCCCGGCAAGATCCTCAAATACCTGTTCAAGCCTGCGTCGCCGCTGATCTTCCGGCCGACGCTCGATGCCGCGCAGTGGCGCTGGATCGCGCGCTGGCTACGCGAATGCGAGTTCGAGCGATTCCGCGTGAACAAGCAACGGATGCAGCGCATCGCGTATTACAGCCGCGCGTGCCTGCATGCGTTTCGCGACCGTCATCCGTTCGACTATGGTGCGAGCCGCGGCTACCTGCAGTTGCTGCGCGGCGCATTCGACGTCGAGATGGCGCAACCGGCGCTGAAGGTGCTGCGCGACGCCGGCATCGCGTTTCGCGAACTCGACGCCGCCGGCTGCACCGCGATCGAGCCCGGCTTGCGCTGGGCGCGACAGGCCCCCGTCGGCGGCATCTACCTGCCCGACGACGAAGCCGGCGATTGCGCGCGCTTCACGCGCGAACTGCGGGCGCTGTGCGAAGCGAACGGCGTGACGTTCCGATTCCGCACCGCGATTCATGCGCTCGACGTCGCGGGCGGCAAGGTGCGCGGCGTGCGGGTAGGCGCGGCCGGAACGGATGGCCGCGCGCCGTGCGATGAAGGCGCGGGCACCGGCTTGCGTGACGGGGGGCAGCCCAGCCGCCCGGCGCCGGACCGCGCCGCGTCGACCGGAACCCTGCCGCGCGACGGGCTGCTTGCGGCCGACGCGATCGTGGTCGCGCTCGGCGTCGACAGTGCCGCCCTGCTGCGGCCGCATGGCATCGATGTGCCGCTGTATCCGGTGAAAGGCTACTCGGCGACGCTCACGGTCGTCGACGACGAAAAGGCGCCGCGCGCCGCGCTGATGGACGAATCGCTGAAGACGGCGATCACGCGCTTCGGCCCGACGCTGCGCGTCGCGGGCACCGCGGAACTCGGCAGCCGGCACGCGGCGCTGCGGCAGCAGGCGCTCGATACGCTGATGAAGGTGCTCGACGACTGGTTCCCGCACGCGGCCGAGCGCGCGTCCGCCCGCTTCTGGGTCGGCCGCCGCCCGATGACGCCCGACGGGCCGCCGTTGCTGGGGGCGAGCCGCATCGACGGACTGTGGCTGAACGTCGGTCACGGGTCGACCGGCTGGGCGATGTCGATGGGATCGGGGAAGGTGCTCGCGGATCTCGTCACGGGGCGGGAGCCGGAGATCGATTTGTCGGGGCTGACGCTCGCGCGCTACGAGCGCTAGGCAGGACGCCGGGCGACGTGCGCGGCACGATGCAAAGCGGCACGTCTGCATCCGAAACGATCGGGAGGGCGACCGGTCTCAACGATTCGCCGGACGCGCCGGGGCGGCTCAACCCGTCGCCGCGTCGTCCGCCCGCGCAATCGGCGCAGACACGATCGGCCGGTGCGACACGCCTTCGTGCGACAACCGGCTTTCGAACAGCGTGAGCGCGTCGAACCGCAGCGCGACGGCACGCCCCACCGCACCGCCGTGCGCCGGCTGGCCGACCGCGTCGTGCGGCAGCCGCGCGAGCGTCACGTGCGGCCGGAACGGCCGCCGATCGGCCGGCACCCCGAGTTCGCGCAGCAGCGCCGCGAGCCCCGCATTCAGCGCGACGCAAGCGGCGTCGGCCGCAAGTTCCGCAACGATCAGCCTCGCGCGCGGCAGGCTGGGCCACCACGCGATCCGCTCGACCGGCAACGACGGCAACGCATGCGCGGCCGCGAGCGCGGGCAGGTGCGCGGCCAGCACGTCGCACCGTTCCCGCTCGATCGCGCCGACGAACGCGAGCGTCATGTGCAGTTGCGCGAGCAGCGTGCGCCGCGCGCCACGGGTGACCGGCAACGCGTGCAGCGCGTCGCGCGACGCCGTATCGGGCATCAGCGCGACGAACGCACGGAGCCGGTCTCCATTCATGACTCGCTCACGGCCGCCCGCGGCGCGTTCGATGCATCGGCCGACGCCGGACGCTGCGGCAGCGGGCCGTGTTCGCCCCACACATCTCCCGGCAGCACGCGCGCGAGTTCGGGGATCGTGTTGCGCGTGAACACCGGATCGGTAACACCCGCCGCGCGCTGGCGGCGATAGTCGGCCCACGCGGCGTGCGCGTACTTGCCGAGCGCGAGGATCGCGATCAGGTTGATGATCGCCATCAGCCCCATGCTCGTATCGGCCATCGCCCACACGAGCGGCAGTTGCCCGACGCTGCCGAACATCACCATGCCGAGCACCGCGACGCGGAACAGCGGCAGCACGCCGCGCCGCTTCGTGATGAATTCGACGTTGCCTTCCGCATACGCGTAGTTGCCGATCACCGACGAATACGCGAAGAAGAAGATCGCGAACGCCATGTAGATGCCCCCCCAGTCGCCGACGTGGCTCGCGATCGAGCGCTGCGTGAGCGCCGCGCCTTCCATGCCGGTACCGAGCTCGTACTGGCCCGACAGCAGGATCACGAAGGCCGTCGCACTGCAGATCACGATCGTGTCGACGAACACGCCGAGCATCTGGATCAACCCCTGCACCACCGGATGGCGCGTGCTGGCGGTCGCCGCCGCATTGGGCGCGCTGCCCATGCCGGCCTCGTTCGAGAACAGCCCGCGCTTCACGCCCATCGCGACCGCCTGGCTGACGGCATAGCCCGTCAGCCCGCCCGCCGCCTGCTCGAGGCCGAACGCGCTTTTCACGATCAGCGCGATCACGCCCGGCACCAGCGCGATATGCGTCGCGACCGCATAGACCGCGAGCGCGAGATAACCGATCGCCATCACGGGCACGATCACCTGCGCGACCGCCGCGATCCGGCGGATGCCGCCGAAGATGATCGGCGCGGTCAGCAGCACGAGACCGAGACCGACGCTCGCGCGGCTCCAGCCGAAGGACGTGTCGAACGCATCGGCGATCGCATTGGCCTGCACCGCGTTGAACACGAAGCCGAACGCGAGGATCAGCGACAGCGAGAACAGCACGCCGAAGCCGCGCGAGCGCAGGCCCGTCTGGATGTAGTACGCGGGGCCGCCGCGATAGCTGCCGTCCGCGTGCGACACCTTGAAGATCTGCGCGAGCGTGGCCTCGACGAACGCGGACGACATCCCGACGAGCGCCGTCATCCACATCCAGAAGATCGCGCCCGGCCCGCCGACCGTCAGCGCGACCGCGACGCCGGCGATGTTGCCGGTGCCGACGCGGCTCGCGAGCCCGGTCGCGAACGCCTGGAACGACGAAATGCTGCCCGGTTCGCCCTTGCTGCCGACCAGCTTGATGCTGAGGAACAGCGCCTTCAGCTGGATCATCCGGAATCGCAGCGTGAACCACATGCCCACGCCGAGCAGCAGTGCGATCAGCACGTAATTCCACAACACGCCGTTGACGGCGTCGACCAGCCCTTGCACGAATGCTTCCATCCAGAGTCCTTGTAAATAGCGTCAGTCATGTGCGACGACCGCGAACGCGGCCCGAGGGGCGACATGATATGACAGTTTTCAAGGATTATTACAAAACGAAAGAAATTGAGATGATGAAAAATCAAGGCCGGATGTCGTCAGGTTAGACGACGCTTCGTGAAAATGCGGCGGTAGCGAGGCGATGGCCCTTCCGGTCCAGGCTGTTGGCTGGCGCGTGCGCCTGACGTGAAAATCCGGACGTCGCAATGTCTTGCGGGCACGCGGGCCCGACACGCGATTTGGGACAGGTGCGCTGGCAGCGCCTCCGCCGGCGCCGGGCATTCTGCTGCCGGGGTTACCCTCCCGTTGTTCATCCCGCATTGAGAGCGCATGATTTCCAGAATCGTACGCGGATGGTTCCGGCTGGTTCTCCGGGTGGTGACCGTAACGATCTGCATCTACGCGCTCCTATTTTTCGTCGTCGCGACTTCCCGATATGAGCGGACCGAAGGCAGTTGCCCCGACATGGCTGTCGATACGCTCCGAAAAACGGTCGAGATCCGCCTCCTCAAGGAGCATGGAATACGACCGGACAGCATCCGGTTCGACGGCGCGCCGCAGTATCACGCGTGGAAGCTGGGTGTGTGGGAATTGCCGCTGCGCGTCGACGAAATCCGATACACCGCGATGATCGACTGCAACGAGCAGCTTGCAAGCTACGGACGAACCGTCGATCCGCTGGGCGCCCCGACCGGACAAGCGCATGATCGCCCACCGCTTCGGAAATAAAAAAACCGGGCACCCTCTCGGGCGCCCGGTTTTGGTCGAAACCCGCTTGCGCGATTCAGCTCAGCGCGGCAGTTCCGAATGCCCCATCAGGTACGCATCGACCGAGCGCGCGCACTGGCGACCTTCGCGGATCGCCCACACCACGAGCGACTGGCCGCGCCGCATGTCGCCTGCCGCGAACACCTTGTCGACCGACGTGTAGTACGAACGATCGCCTTCGGTCGCCGCACGCGCGTTGCCGCGCGCATCCTTCGCGACGCCGAATGCGTCGAGCACCGGCGCGGCCGGCTGCGTGAAGCCCATCGCCAGCAGCACGAGATCGGCCTTCATTTCGAACTCGGAACCCGGCACTTCCTGCATCTTGCCGTCCTTCCACTCGACGCGCACCGCGATCAGCTTCTCGACCTTGCCGTTCTTGCCTTCGAGACGCTTCGTCGCGACCGCCCAGTCGCGCTCGCAGCCTTCCTCGTGCGACGACGACGTGCGCAGCTTGATCGGCCAGTACGGCCACACGAGCGGCTTGTTCTCCTCTTCCGGCGGCTGCGGCAGCAGTTCGAACTGCGTGACCTGCTTCGCGCCGTGACGGTTCGACGTGCCGACGCAGTCCGAACCCGTATCGCCGCCGCCGATCACGATCACGTGCTTGCCCTTCGCGAGCAGTTGGTCGACCAGCTTGTCGCCGGCGTTCACGCGATTCTGCTGCGGCAGGAAGTCCATCGCGAAATGAACGCCCGCGAGCTCGCGGCCCGGCACCGGCAGGTCGCGCGGCGTTTCCGAACCGCCGGCGATCACGACTGCATCGAATTCTTCCTTCAGCGTGTCCGGCGAAATGGTTTCCTTCGCGAGGCTGCCGATCGACTCGGGCAGCGGATCCTTGCCGATGAACACGCTCGTGCGGAACGTCACGCCTTCCGCTTCCATCTGGCGCATGCGCCGGTCGATCAGCCACTTCTCGAGCTTGAAATCGGGGATCCCGTAACGCAGCAGGCCGCCGATGCGGTCGTTCTTCTCGAACACCGTCACGTCGTGGCCGGCCCGCGCGAGCTGCTGCGCGGCGGCGAGGCCCGCGGGGCCCGAACCGACGATCGCGACCTTCTTGCCGGTCTTGTGCTCGGCCGGCAGCGGCTTCACCCAGCCTTCCGCCCAGGCCTTGTCGATGATCGCGTGCTCGATCGACTTGATGCCGACCGGGTCGTCGTTGATCCCGAGCGTGCAGGCCGCCTCGCACGGCGCCGGGCAGATGCGGCCCGTGAACTCGGGGAAGTTGTTGGTCGAATGCAGGACTTCGATCGCCTGCTGCCAGTCCTGGCGGTAAACGAGATCGTTGAAGTCCGGAATGATGTTGTTGACCGGGCAGCCGTTGTTGCAGAACGGGATGCCGCAATCCATGCAGCGCGCGCCCTGGATCTTCGCGTCCGCGTCGGTCAGCGCCGCGACGAATTCCTTGTAGTGCTTCACGCGCGTGAGCGGTGCTTCGTACGCCTCGTGGCGGCGTTCGAACTCCAGAAAACCGGTTGCCTTGCCCATAAGGTGCTCTTCTGTTCGGTGTATCGGGTGGGGGAGCCGCGCGCGGCCGTCAGGCGCGCGCGGCATTCGCTATGTCGTTCGTCGCTCAGGCGGCCAGCACTTCCTTCGCCGCCTTCTTCGCACCGATCTCGCCCAGCGCGCGCTTGTATTCGTGCGGGAACACCTTCACGAACTGGCGGCGCGCCGCGTCCCAGTTTTCCAGCAGCGACTTCGCACGCGGCGAACCCGTGAACTGGAAATGACGCTCGACGAGCCCCTTGAGCAGCGCTTCGTCGGTCGTGCCTTCGTGCCAGAGCGCGCGGTCGACCGTGCGCTCCTGTTCGGCCTGCTGCAGCACCGGATCGAGCGCGACCATCGACTTGTTGCACTTCGCCGCGAACGTGCCTTCCGGATCGTAGATGTACGCGATGCCGCCCGACATGCCGGCCGCGAAGTTGCGCCCGGTCTCGCCGAGCACGACGACCGTGCCGCCCGTCATGTATTCGCAACCGTGGTCGCCCGTGCCTTCGACGACCGCCGTCGCGCCCGAGTTACGCACGCAGAAGCGCTCGCCCGCGACGCCGCGGAAGAAGGCTTCGCCTTCGATCGCGCCGTACATCACCGTGTTGCCGCAGATGATGTTTTCTTCGGACTTGCCGCGGAAGTCGTTGGTCGGACGGATGATGATCCGGCCGCCCGACAGGCCCTTGCCGACGTAGTCGTTGCCGTCGCCGACGAGGTCGAGCGTCACGCCCTTCGCGAGGAACGCGCCGAAGCTCTGGCCGGCCGTGCCCTTCAGCTGGATGTGCACCGCGTCGTCGGCCAGACCGTCGTGGCCGTGCTTCTTCGCGATCACGCCCGACAGCATCGCGCCGACCGTCCGGTTCACGTTGCGCACCGGCTGGATGAACGACACATGCTCGCCGTTCTCGATCGCGGCCTTCGCCTTTTCGATCAGCACGTGGTCGAGCGCGCGCTCGAGGCCGTGATCCTGCGCGTCGACGTGACGCCGTGCGACGTCCTCGCATTCTTCCGGCTGGTAGAACACGCGCGAGAAGTCGAGGCCCTTCGCCTTCCAGTGCTCGATGCCCTTGCGCGTATCGAGCAGGTCGGCGCGGCCGATCAGGTCGTCGAACTTCGCGATGCCGAGCTGCGCCATGATCTCGCGCACTTCCTCGGCGACGAAGAAGAAGTAGTTCACGACGTGCTCGGGCTGGCCCTTGAACTTCGCACGCAGCACCGGATCCTGCGTCGCGACGCCGACCGGGCACGTGTTCAGGTGGCACTTGCGCATCATGATGCAGCCCTCGACGACGAGCGGCGCCGTCGCGAAGCCGAATTCGTCCGCGCCGAGCAGCGCGCCGATCACGACGTCGCGGCCGGTCTTCATCTGGCCGTCGGCCTGCACGCGGATACGGCCGCGCAGGCGGTTCAGCACCAGCGTCTGCTGCGTTTCGGCGAGGCCGAGTTCCCACGGCGTGCCCGCATGCTTCACCGACGACAGCGGCGACGCGCCCGTGCCGCCGTCATGGCCGGCGATCACGACGTGGTCGGCCTTCGCCTTCGCGACACCGGCCGCGACCGTGCCCACGCCCACTTCCGACACGAGCTTCACCGAGATGCTCGCCACCGGGTTCACGTTCTTCAGGTCGTGGATCAGCTGCGCCAGATCCTCGATCGAGTAGATGTCGTGGTGCGGCGGCGGCGAGATCAGGCCGACGCCCGGCACCGAGTAACGCAGCTTGCCGATGTAGTCGGACACCTTGTGGCCCGGCAGCTGGCCGCCTTCGCCCGGCTTCGCGCCCTGCGCCATCTTGATCTGGATCTGGTCGGCCGATGCGAGGTACTCGGCGGTGACGCCGAAGCGGCCCGACGCGACCTGCTTGATCTTCGAGCGCAGCGAGTCGCCGTCCTTCAGCGGAATGTCGCTGACGATCTCGTCGCCGATCACCGACTTCAGCGTCTCGCCCGACTTGATCGGAATGCCGCGCAGTTCGTTGCGGTAGCGCTTCTGGTCCTCGCCGCCTTCGCCGGTGTTCGACTTGCCGCCGATCCGGTTCATCGCGACCGCGAGCGTCGCGTGCGCTTCGGTGCTGATCGAACCGAGCGACATCGCGCCCGTCGCGAAGCGCTTGACGATCTCCTTCGCCGGCTCGACGTCGTCGATCGGGATCGCCTTGGTCGGCTCGACCTTGAACTCGAACAGGCCGCGGAACGTCATGTGACGCTTGGTCTGGTCGTTGATCAGGTGCGCGTATTCCTTGTACGTCTGGTACGAGTTGCTGCGCGTCGCGTGCTGCAGCTTCGCGATCGAATCCGGCGTCCACATGTGGTCTTCGCCGCGCACGCGATACGCGTACTCGCCGCCCGCGTCGAGCATGTCGCGCAGGACCGGACTGTCGCCGAACGCGTCGCGGTGCAGGCGGATCGCTTCTTCCGCGACTTCGAACAGGCCGATGCCGCCGACCTTCGACGCCGTGCCCTTGAAGTACTTCTCGACGAGGTCGCTCGACAGGCCGAGCGCTTCGAAGATCTGTGCGCCGGTGTACGACATGTACGTCGAGATGCCCATCTTCGACATCACCTTCTGCAGGCCCTTGCCGACCGCCTTCGTGAAGTTGTAGATGGCCTTCTCCGGCGACAGGTCGCCCGGCAGGCCTTCCGCCATCTTCGCGAGCGTTTCCATCGCGAGGTACGGGTGCACGGCTTCCGCGCCGTAGCCCGCGAGCAGCGCGAAGTGGTGCGTCTCGCGCGCGGAGCCCGTCTCGACGACGAGGCCCGTGCTCGTGCGCAGCCCTTGCTGGACGAGGTGCGTGTGGATCGCCGACGTGGCGAGCAGCGCCGGAATCGCGACGTGCTCGGCGTCGGTCTTGCGGTCCGACACGATCAGGATGTTGTAGCCCGACTTCACCGCGTCGACGGCTTCGGCGCACAGCGACGCGAGGCGCGCCTCGATGCCCTCCTTGCCCCACGCCACCGGGTAGCAGATGTTCAGCTCGTACGCGCTGAACTTGCCGCCCGTGTACTGGTCGATCGCGCGGATCTTCGCGATGTCCTTGAAGTCGAGCACCGGCTGCGACACTTCGAGACGCATCGGCGGGTTGATGTTGTTCGTGTCGAGCAGGTTCGGCTTCGGGCCGATGAACGACACGAGCGACATCACCATGTTCTCGCGGATCGGGTCGATCGGCGGGTTGGTGACTTGTGCGAACAGCTGCTTGAAGTAGTGATAGAGCGTCTTGTTCTTGTTCGACATCACCGCGAGCGGCGAGTCGTTGCCCATCGAGCCGACGGCCTCTTCGCCCTGCTGCGCCATCGGCGCCATCAGGAACTTCAGGTCTTCCTGCGTATAGCCGAACGCCTGCTGGCGATCGAGCAGCGCGGCGCCCTGCGTGCGGCCGGCCGCGACTTCCTCGGCCTTCGGCTCGATCTCGTCGAGCTTGATGCGCACCGCGTCGATCCAGCTCTTGTACGGCTTCGCGTTCGCGAGGTTGTCCTTGAGCTCCTTGTCGTCGATGATGCGGCCGTGCTCCATGTCGATCAGGAACATCTTGCCCGGCTGCAGACGCCACTTCTTGACGATCTTCGATTCGGGGATCGGCAGCGTGCCGGCTTCCGACGCCATGATGACGAGGTCGTCGTCGGTCACGATGTAGCGCGCGGGGCGCAGGCCGTTACGGTCGAGCGTCGCGCCGATCTGGCGGCCGTCGGTGAACGCGATCGCGGCCGGGCCGTCCCACGGCTCCATCATCGCGGCGTGGTATTCATAGAACGCGCGGCGGTTCTCGTCCATCAGCGTGTGCTGTTCCCACGCTTCCGGGATCATCATCATCACCGCGTGCACGAGCGGGTAGCCGGCCATCACCAGCAGTTCGAGACAGTTGTCGAACGAGGCGGTATCCGACTGGCCCGGGTAGATCAGCGGCCACAGCTTCGGCAGATCGTCGGCGAGCACGTGCGACGCGATCGCGCCGGTACGCGCGTTCAGCCAGTTCACGTTGCCCTTCACGGTGTTGATCTCGCCGTTGTGCGCGATCATCCGGTACGGGTGAGCCAGCTCCCACGCCGGGAACGTGTTGGTCGAGAAGCGCTGGTGCACGAGCGCGAGCGCCGACACGACGCGCGGATCCTGCAGGTCGCGGTAATACACGCCGACCTGGCCCGCGAGCAGCAGCCCCTTGTAGACGACCGTGCGCGCCGACATCGACGGCACGAAGTATTCCTTGCCGTGCTTGAGCTTCAGCGCCTGGATGCGGTGGCTCGCCGTCTTGCGGATCACGTACAGCTTCCGCTCGAGCGCGTCCGTCACCATGATGTCCTTGCCGCGGCCGATGAAGATCTGGCGGATCAGCGGCTCGCTCGCCTTCACCGTCGGCGAGATCGGCATCGCATGGTCGACCGGCACGTCGCGCCAGCCGAGCACGACCTGGCCTTCGGCCTTCACCGTACGCTCGAGCTCCTGCTCGCACGCGAGACGCGATGCGTTCTCCTTCGGCAGGAAGATCATCCCGACCCCGTATTCGCCGGCCGGCGGCAGATTCACGCCCTGCTTCGCCATTTCCTCGCGATAGAACGCGTCCGGAATCTGGATCAGGATGCCCGCGCCGTCGCCCATCAGCGGATCGGCGCCGACCGCGCCGCGGTGATCGAGGTTCTCGAGAATCTTCAGACCCTGCTGAATGATCTCGTGGCTCTTCTTGCCCTTGATGTGAGCGACGAAGCCGACGCCGCAGGCGTCGTGTTCGTTTTGCGGGTCGTACAGACCTTGTGCGGCGGGCACCGCGGCGAGCGGCTGCTGGTGGTCGTTCATGGGGACACCGTCGTAAAGGGGGCCTGGAGGCCGTTGAACCGTTTTCTTGTTGCCGTCGATCCCGCTCCCGACGGGAGACGGCGCGGCCGACAGTGGTTGGGCAGGCTGCGCCCGGGCCACCGGAATTCGGAATATACGCGACGAATCAAGGGAATAGCAACAAAAACCGCTTGATCGAACCCCAATTAAACGAATGCCTTGATGTGGTGCCGTTTTATTGGGGCCGTATCGTTTTGGTGCAAAAAGAAGCGGCGCCCGCAGCGCCGCTTCTGGCCCGCCTTTCCGGCCTTATTGCTGGATCGGCGGCGTGTTCTCGCGCACCTTTCTGGGGCGCCCGCGCGGCAACGGCGACACGCGCCGGTTCGCGGTACGCGCCGCCCACTCGCGGTAATTCTCGCCGCCGAGCACCCAGCCTTTCAGCGTCGCCTGCTGCAACTGGTCGGCCTGCCGCTCGTCGAGCGGTTGCTCGCACAGCTCCTTGTACGCGCGCTGGCGGTCGAACGGCGTATTGCCGAGCGCCCAGTAGAGCGGATGGTCGGTGATCAGGCTGTCGACGGTGAGCCCGACGTGATGCCGGTAGCTCGACCACCGATAGGCCTCGGGCGTCGCGACGAGCTGCGAGCGCACCGGGCTCATCTCGACCACGCGGCTCGCGAGCAGGAAATAGCGCTCGCCTTCGATCACCGTCGCGCGATAGCGGCCTTCCCACAGGGTGCCGCGCCGCGAATAGCGCCGGTTGAAATGCGCGACGTAGCGACGGCCGACGGCTTGCATCGCCTTCGGCAGACTCGCCTCGTCGCTCGGCGTCACGAGAAGTTGCACCTGGCGCGGCAGCAGCACGTAGGCATGCACCGACAGGTGATGATCGCGTGCGGCGGCCTTCAGGCAATCGATGAAGAGTTCGTAGTCCTGGTCGTCGACGAACGCGGGTTGCTGATCCAGGCCGCGCAGTATCACGTGCTGCGGCTGGTCGGGAACGTAGAGTCGTGCTAACCGTGCCATGCTGAATGTCCGTTTGAACGCGTTAGGAAATACCCGGAGGTCCGAAATTGCGCACCTGCGTAGAATGCCCGTCCCTGCGGCGCGCGTAAGCGTACGGTCGTGCGAATCCTAGGGAGAAAACTCTAACTTACGAGCTTGTTTGGTTTTAAACGCAGTCGTCATAATGAGCACGCCTTTGATCGGAGGAGACACAATGAAACGAAAACTGGCCATTACGGGGGCCGTAGCGCTCGCATTCGCGGGCGGTACGGCACATGCACAATCCGCAGGCGATTTTTACGTCAGCACCGGCTGGTTCCACCTTTCGCCGCAGGACAGCAGCGACCCGCTGTTCGTCTACGGCGTAGGCGGCACGCCCATCAACCAGTCGATTCCCAACACCGGCGCCGGTATCAACGACGCCGACACGCTCGGGCTCGCAACGGGCTACTTCATCACCGACCATATCTCCACCGAGCTCGTGATGGGGATACCGCCGAAGTTCGACATTACCGGCAAGGGTCAGTTCGAAAGATTCGGCGTACTCGGCCGCGCGTACCAGTGGAGTCCTGCCGTATTGCTTCGCTACCACTTCAACGACGCCAATGCGAAGTTCCGTCCGTATGTCGGCGTCGGCGCGACGTACGTCTGGTTCACCGGCGCCAAGATCACCAACGGCGCGTTCGAGAACGGCGTGCTCGGCGGCCCGACCAGCGCCACGACGAGCAATCAGTGGGCGCCCGTCTTCAACGCCGGCTTCACGTACAACTTCACGAAACACTGGTTCGCGGGCCTGTCGCTCTCGTACATCCCCGTCAGCGTGACCGCGACCTTCACGACGGCCCGCCGCACGCCGGTCGGGACGCTGACGGAAACGTCGAAGGCCCACATCTCGCTGAACCCGATCGTCACGTACCTGAACGTCGGCTACCGTTTCTAAGCGTAGTCGAATATTTGGGGAATGGTTAATTCTGCTGCAATTTGTAGCGGATTTTTCGTGGCGTAACGTCTCCACGATGCAAAACGCCCCGGCGGGAATCCCGTCGGGGCGTCGTTTTTTCGCGTCGGGCCCGTCCCGGGCAAGGGTTTTACCGGACGCCGCCGCAACTGCGACCGCCGCCGTGGCCGTCAGTCAGACGACGTCGATATCGTCCAGTGCATCGGGCGCGATCAGGTCGATGCGGTCCGTGCAGACCGCGTCGACGCCCCAGCGCGCCAACTCGCGCGCCCGTTCGAGGTCGTTCACCGTGTAAACCAGGATGCGTAGCCCGGCAGCCTTGATCGCGCGCACGAGCGGTTCGTCGAGGCGGGTGTGGTCTGCATGCAACGACACGCAGCCGAGCGCGTCGACGACCTGCGCATGCCAGTCGTCCGGCACGATTTCGTAGAGCATTCCGCGCGGCAGCGCCGGCGCGGACGCGCGCGCCTGTTGCAGTGCGTCGAACGAGAACGACGACAGCAGCGGCGCCACGGCGGCATCGCGCCAGTACGCGGCCGCGTCGGCCGCCACGCGCCGCCCCGTTTCGCGCTCGCGCCCCGGGCACGGCTTGATCTCGACGTTCGCGGCCAGCCCGTGCGCGATGCAGCGCGCCGCCGCGGCCTCGAGCGTCGGCATCCGTTCGCCCGCGAAGCGCGCATCGCGCCACGCGCCCGCGTCGAGCGCGGCCAGCGTCGCATAACGCATGCCCGCCGCCGCTCCATGGCCGTTCGACGTCCGGTCGACCGTGTCGTCGTGCAGCAGGAACGTCACGTCGTCGGCCGACAGCTTCGCGTCGAACTCGACCATCCGGTGACCGCGCCGCGCGCCCTCGTCGAGCGCGGCAAGCGTGTTCTCCGGCGCGAGCGTGCCGCCGCCGCGATGGGCGACGACGCGCGGATAGGGCCAGTCGGTGCGGATCGTCATCGTCGGTCTCCCGGCAGTCGGACAGTTTCAGCCGGCGCGCTTGCCGGTTTCGGGATCGAAGAAATGCAGCCGGTGCGCGGGCAACGCCGCCGTCAGCGCCGTGCCACGCGCGGGGCGGTCCGCGTGCGGCAGGCGCACCGCGACGTCGTGATTGCCCCAGCGGCCGTGCGCGAGATTGTCCGCGCCGAGCAGCTCGCACGAATCGACCGGCAGCGTCGCCTGCGCGACGCCCGGCTGCGGCGTCATGTGTTCGGGACGCACGCCGAGCACCCAGTCGCGCCCGGTGGCGATCTCGCTGCCGATGCCGGGCGCGCCGGCGACCGGCAGCGCGGGGCCGCCACCCGCGACCGTGAAGGTCGCGCCGTCTTCCGACAGCCGGCCGTGCATCAGGTTCATCGCGGGCGAGCCGATGAAGCCCGCGACGAACACGGTCGCCGGCTTCTCGTACACGTCGACCGGCGCGCCGATCTGCTCCGCGTAGCCGCGGTTCATCACGATCACCCGCTGCGCGAGCGTCATCGCTTCGATCTGGTCGTGCGTCACGTACACGCTCGTCGTCGCGAGTCGCGCGTGCAGCCGCTGGATTTCGAGCCGCATCTGCACGCGCAGCTTCGCGTCGAGGTTCGACAACGGCTCGTCGAACAGGAACACCGACGGCTCGCGCACGATCGCGCGCCCCATCGCAACGCGCTGCCGCTGGCCGCCCGACAACTCGCGCGGCCGCCGCGCGAGCAGCGGCTCGAGCTCGAGAATCTTCGCGGCCGCGGCCACCCGCGAATCGATCGTCGCGCGCTCGATGCCGCGAATCTTCAGCCCGTAGCCCATGTTCTGCGCGACCGTCATGTGCGGGTACAGCGCGTAGTTCTGGAACACCATCGCGATGTCGCGATCCTTCGGCTCCAGCGTGTTGACGACCCGGTCGCCGATCGCGATCTCGCCGTCCGTCACCGACTCGAGCCCCGCGATCATCCGCAACAACGTCGACTTGCCGCAGCCCGACGGGCCGACCAGCACGATGAATTCGCCGTCGGCGATCTCCACGTCGATGCCGTGCAGCACGTGCTGCTTGCCGTCGTAGGATTTCCTGACGCCCTTCAAGCTCAGTGCAGCCATACCTGGTCCTTCTCCCGGAGTTACCGTCGGTCGTTCATTTCTCGGAATCGACGAGGCCGCGCACGAACCAGCGCTGCATCGCCAGCACGACGACGAGCGGCGGAATCATCGCCAGCAGCGTCGCCGCCATCACGTATTGCCATTCGGTCGCGGCGTCGCCGCTCGCGATCATCGTCTTGATGCCGACCACCGCCGTCGACAGCGACGCTTCCGTCGTGATCAGGATCGGCCACAGATACTGGTTCCAGCCGTAGATGAACGTGATCACGAACAGCGCGGCGATGCTCGTCTTCGAAAGCGGCAGCACGACGTCCCAGAAGAAGCGCAGCGGCCCCGCGCCGTCGATACGCGCCGCATCCATCAGCTCGTCGGGCAGCGTCATGAAGAACTGCCGGAACAGGAACGTCGCGGTCGCCGATGCGATCAGCGGCATCGCGAGCCCCGCATAGGTGTTCGTCAGATGCAGTGTCGACACGACCTGCACGGTCGGGAAGATCCGCACTTCCACCGGCAGCATCAGCGTGACGAAGATCAGCCAGAACGCCGTGTTGCGAAACGGGAAGCGGAAATAGACGATCGCGTACGCGGACAGGATCGACACCGCGATCTTGCCGACCGCGATCCCGAGCGCCATCGCGAAGCTGTTCACGAGCAGGCGCCCGAACGGCGCCGTCGTGCCGCCGCTGCCGTGCCCCCAGATGTATGCGACGTTCTCGAACAGGTGCGTGCTCGGCACGAGCGACAGCGGCACCGTGAACACTTCCTGCGCATTCATCGTCGCCGCGCAGAACGCGACGTAGACGGGAAACACGATCAGGACGACACCGGCGATCAGCACCGCGTGGCAGAACAGGTCGAAGCCCTTGCGATTCTCGATCATGCGTATTGCACCCTGCGTTCGACGAAGCGGAACTGGATCACCGTGAGCCCCACGACGATGATCATCAGCACGACCGACTGCGCGCCCGAGCTGCCGATGTCGAGCCCCTGGAAGCCTTCCGCGAAGATCTTGTAGATCAGCGTCCTGGTGCTCTGCGCCGGGCCGCCGCCGGTGGCCGCGTCGATCACCGGGAAGGTGTCGAAGAACGCGTAGACGAGGTTCACGACCAGCAGGAAGAAACTCGTCGGCGACAGCAGCGGCAGCACGATGTTGAAGAAGCGCCGCACCGGCCCCGCGCCGTCGATCGCCGCCGCCTCGATCAGCGAGCGCGGGATCGCCTGCAGCCCCGCGTAGAAGAACAGGAAGTTGTAGCTCACCTGCTTCCATACCGACGCCAGCACGACGAGAAACATCGCCTGACCGCCGTTCAGCGCATGGTTCCACACGATGCCGCCCTTCGCGAGCGCATACGTGATCAGGCCGATGCTCGGGTTGAACAGGAACGCCCACAGCACGGCCGCGATCGTCGGCGCGACCGCGTACGGCCAGATCAGCAGCGTGCGGTACGCGCGCGCGCCGCGGATCACGCGGTCGGCGCATGCGGCGAGCAGCAGCGACACGACGAGCCCGCTCACCGTGACGAGCGAACTGAACACGAGCGTCGTGCGGAACGAATCGAGATACAGCGGATCGGCGAACAGGTGCGCGAAGTTCGCGAAGCCGACGAACTCGCTCGACGTGCCGAACGCGTCCTGCATCTGCGTGGACTGCCACAGCGCGACACCGGCCGGCCACAGGAAGAACACGGCGGTGATCGCGAGCTGCGGCGCGACCAGCAGGTACGGCACCGGGCTCGTACCGAAACGGGAACGGGATTGCATCGCGGGTGTCCGGTCAGGCGAAACGGAAGGGAAGCCGTGCCGCCGGACGGCACGCGCTGACGCGCGGCGCCGCCGGCGGCACGAACGCGATGCGTGCTCAGCCGCCCGACTTCTCGAAGCGGCGCAGCAGTTCGTCGCCGCGCGAGGCGGCCGAATCGAGCGCGTCCTTCGGCGACTTCTTCTGCGCCCAGACCTGTTCGAACTCCTCGTCGACGATCGTGCGGATCTGCGGCATGTTGCCCAGCCGCAGCCCCTTCGTGTACGGCAGCGGCGGCTTGTTCAACATCTGCTTGATCGCGGTTTCGGCGCTCGGGTTCTTCGCGTAGAAGCCCTGCTGGCGCGTCAGGTCGTACGCGGCGGTCGTGACCGGCAGGTAGCCCGTATCCTGGTGCCACTTCGCGGCGACGGCAGGCGTGGCCAGGTACGCGAGGAATTTCGCGACGCCCTTGTAGGTCGCCGGATCCTTGCCGGCCAGCACCCACAGGCTCGCGCCGCCGATGATCGCGTTCTGCGGCGCGCCCTTCACGTCCGCGTCGTACGGCAGCATCCCCGTGCCGTAGCTGAACTTCGCGAATTTCTGCACGTTCGCGAGCGCCCCCGACGACGTCGTCAGAATCCCGCAGTCGCCGCTGTAGAACTTCGCCGACGCTTCATCCTTGCGGCCCGCGTACGTGAACGTGCCGTCCTTCGCCATCTGCTGCAGGAACGCGATATGCGCGATCTGCTGCGGCTTGTTGAACTCGAGCACCGCGTCCGTACCGTCGAAGCCGTTGTTGCGGCTCGCGAACGGCAGCCCGTGCCACGCGCTGTAGTTTTCGAGCTGGATCCAGCCCTGCCAGCCGGTCGTGAAACCGCAGGCCATCCCCGACTTGCGCAGCTTCTCGGCATCCGCCTTCACGTCGGCCCACGTCTTCGGCGGCTGGTTCGGATCGAGGCCCGCCTTCTTGAACGCGTCCTTGTTGTAGTACAGCACCGGCGTCGAGCTGTTGAACGGCATCGAGACCAGGTGGCCCGTCTTCGCGTCGCTGTAGTAGCTCGCGATGGTCGGCACGAATGCCTTTTCGTCGAGCGTCACGCCGGCCTGCTTGAACACGTCGTAGACGGGCACCACCGCCTTCTTCGCCTGCATCATCGTCGCCGTGCCGACTTCATACACCTGCAGGATCGCCGGCGCGTTGCCGCTGCGATAGGCCGCGATGCCGGCCGCGAGCGCCTGGTCGTAGGTGCCCTTGAAGACAGGCACGATCTTGTAGTCGCTTTGCGACGCGTTGAACTGGTCGGCGATCGCATTGACCCGCTCGCCGAGCGCGGCCTCCATCGCATGCCAGAACTGGATTTCCGTCGCGGCGAGCGCGACGTGCTGCGCCCCGAACATCAACGCGCCGCCGAGCGCGATCGACCGAACCAGTGTCCCCGCAGGCTTCTTCTTCATCGACCTCTCCTATGAAGACGTTACCAACAGCGTGTGCAACATTCCCGTCGCCATTGAACCGGCGAAGTCTAGTGATCGTTTGTGACAGTCAGTTGTCGTTGACGACGAACAGGCGCTGGTATTCCTTCAGCGCGAAGCGGTCGGTCATGCCGGCGATGTAATGCGCGACGAGACGCGGCTGCTGCGCCGCGTCGTCGGACTGGTACGGCGGCGGCAGCAGGCGCGGATCGTCGATGAACGCATCGAACAACCCCGTGACGACGCGTTGCGCCTTGCTCGCCATGCGCATCACCTTGTAGTGGCGATACAGGTTCTTGAAGAGGAAGCGCTTGAGGGCGGCCGCCTGCGCGGCGACCTCGGGGCTGTGCGACACGAGCGGCGGTGCGTCGCGCACGTCGTCGAGCGACGCAGGCGCGACGCGCGCGAGATTGCGCGTCGTCTCGTCGATCAGATCGACGATCAGCGTGTTGATGATGCGGCGCACCGTCTCGTGCACGAGACGGCGGCCTTCGAGATGCGGGAATTCGGCGAGCGCCGCTTCGTAGTGACGCTGCCACAGCTCGACTTCCGCGAGCTGCTCGATCGTGATCAGGCCGGAGCGCAGGCCGTCGTCGACGTCGTGGTTGTTGTACGCGATTTCATCGGCGATGTTCGCGAGCTGCGCTTCGAGCGACGGCTGGCGGCCTTGCAGGAAGCGCTCGCCGAGCGCGCCGAGCTTGCGCGCATTCTCGCGCGAACAGTGCTTCAGGATGCCTTCGCGCGTCTCGAAGCACAGGTTCAATCCGTTGAACGCGCCGTAGTGCTCCTCGAGCTCGTCGACCACGGCGAGGCTTTGCAGGTTGTGCTCGAAGCCGCCGTGCTCGCGCATGCACGCATTCAGCGCGTCCTGCCCGGCATGGCCGAACGGCGTATGGCCGAGATCGTGCGCGAGCGAGATCGCTTCGACGAGATCCTCGTTCAGGCGCAGGTTGCGCGCGACCGAGCGCGCGATCTGCGCGACTTCGAGGCTGTGCGTGAGGCGTGTGCGGAACAGGTCGCCTTCGTGATTGACGAAGACCTGCGTCTTGTATTCGAGCCGGCGAAACGCGGTCGAATGGACGATGCGGTCGCGATCGCGCTGGAATTCGGTGCGCGCCGCCGGCGGGGTTTCCGGATGGCGGCGGCCACGCGACTGCGACGCGTGTGCGGCATACGGAGCGAGATGGGCTTCCAGCGCCGCCAGCGTCGGCGGCTCGGCCACCGGCGCGGCGCAGGCGCGGCCGGCTTCGGGCAGTGTGCGGCTGGATGTCTCGCTCACGTCTCCTCCATGTCAGGGCGCCGGCACATCCGGGCCACCGTTAGTGGGTCGTCTGCGCCAGTGTAGCGAATACCGCTTCGTCCGGCGCCTGCGTGATCAGCGTATCGCCGAATCGCTTCAGCAGGATGAACTTGATCGCGCCGGACTCGGCCTTCTTGTCGACGCGCATCAGGTCCATGTAGCGCGCGTCGCCGAGCGCAGGCCCGCGGGTCGGCAGATGCGCGGCCGCGATCACCGCATCGAGGCGCTGCCGCGACGCTTCGTCGAAGAGACCGAGCCGCACCGACAGGTCGCCCGCCATCACCATCCCGCAGCCGACCGCCTCGCCGTGCAGCCACTCGCCGTAGCCGAGCCCGGCCTCGATCGCATGGCCGAACGTGTGGCCGAAATTCAGAATCGCGCGCAGGCCGCCTTCGCGCTCGTCGGCCGCGACGACGCTCGCCTTGATCTCGCACGAACGCTTCACCGCATGCGCGAGCGCAGCCGGCTCGCGACGGTTCAGCGCACCGACGTTCGCCTCGATCCAGTCGAAGAACCCGGCATCGGCGATTGCGCCCGTCTTGATGACTTCGGCGACGCCCGCCGCCAGTTCGCGATCGGGCAGCGTCGTCAGCGCGCCGATGTCCGCGATCACGGCCTGCGGCTGGTAAAACGCGCCGATCATGTTCTTGCCGAGCGGGTGATTGATGCCCGTCTTGCCGCCGACCGACGAATCGACCTGCGACAGCAGCGTCGTCGGCACCTGGATGAACGGCACGCCACGCATGTAGCACGCGGCGGCAAAACCCGTCATGTCGCCGACCACGCCGCCGCCGAGCGCGACGAGCGTCGTCTTGCGATCCGCGTGCTCCGTGAGCAGGCCGTCGAAGATCAGGTTCAGCGTTTCCCAGTTCTTGTACGCCTCGCCGTCCGGCAGCACGACCGTCGACACGCGCTTGCCGAGTGGCGCGAGCGCCGCGCGCAGCGCGTCGCCGTAGAGCGGATCGACCGTCGTGTTCGTGACGATCGTGACGGACGAACCCTTGACGTGGGGAGCGAACAGCTCGGTGCGGCCGATCAGGCCGGCGCCAATATGAATCGGATAGGCGCGGTCGCCCAGATCGACGTTGACAGTAATCATGCTTGTAGCGGCTTGGCGACGACGCCGGCCAGTTCGAGTTGCATCAGCACCATGTTGACGAGACCGTTGACCGACGGACGGCCAGTCTCGATGACGAAATCCGCGCATTCGCGGTACAGCGGGTCGCGCACTTCGTACAGCGCTTCGAGACGCCCCTTCGGATCTTCCGTCTGCAACAGCGGGCGGTTCTTGTCCTTGCGCGTGCGCAGCCACAGATCGTGCGGATTGGCGCGCAGGTAGACGACGATGCCGTTGGTTTTCAGGCTGTCGCGATTTTCCGGGCGCAGCACCGCGCCGCCGCCCGTCGCGAGCACGATGTTCTCGCGCTGCGCGAGATCGGCGATGACCTGCGTTTCGCGATCGCGAAACCCGGCCTCGCCCTCCAGCTCGAAGATCACCGGAATGCGCGCGCCCGTACGGGCCTCGATTTCGTGGTCGGAGTCGAAGAACGTCCTGTCGAGACGACGCGCGACCGCACGGCCCACGGTGGTCTTACCCGCTCCCATAAGGCCGACGAAAAATACGTTTGCATGTGGGTCCCGCGCTTGCAACGGCTTCCTCTGCTTCAATCTTGCTGGTGTGTGGCGCAGCTTACTGGCAAAGCGGCTGCCTTGTCGAGCCTGCGCCGCCGGCTTCCGGCCCTGTTTTCTCGGCGTCCACGTCGCCCGTGTCGGATGCGCCGCAACGCGCCTCGACGACGGTCGGCGTGATGAAGACGACCAGTTCGTTGCGTTGATCGCGCTGCGCGCGGTGCCGGAAAAGCGCGCCCAGAAACGGTATTCTGCCCAAGAGCGGCACGCGCGTCACATCGTTCCGGTTCAGTTGTTCATAGATGCCGCCGATCGCGACCGTCCCGCCATTCTCGACCTCGACGCGCGTCTGCACGTGCTTCGTATGGATGGCAGGGCCGGCCGCGGTCGGCTCGCCGACGCTGTCCTTGGTCACGTCGAGATCGAGCACCACGCGCCCGTCCGGCGTGATCTGCGGCTCGACCTCCAGCTTGAGCGTCGCGCGACGGAACTGCACGCCGCTCATGCCATTGCCGACCTTCGCCTGGTACGGCAGTTCGGAACCCTGTTCGACGATGGCCTTGACGCGGTCCGCCGTCACTACCCGCGGACGCGAAACGATCTGGCCCCGACCCTGTGCCTCGAGCGCACTCAGCTCGATGTCGAGTACGCGGCTGAGCGGCGCGGCGAACAGCGTGAAGCCGGCAGTCGCCGCGTCGAAACCGCCGAGCGGCCGCGCGGCGAGATCCAGCGCGTTGCGCGCATCCGCCGTGAATGACGCGCCCTCGGCCGACGACGGCCGTCCCTGCGCACGCAGCGCGACGCGCGCGCCAAGGTTGCGCGAGAAACCCTGCTCGCCCTCGACGATGCGAGCCTCGATGCGGACCTGCCGCGACGGCCGGTCGATCGCGTCGATCAGGGCCGCGATCTGAGCGAGGCGCGGCGCGAGATCGGTCACGAACAGCAGGTTCGTGCGCGGATCGGCCGCCGCGGCGCCACGCTTCGACAGCAGACGCTGGCCGGTCGCGCCGGCCAGCAGCCGTTGCACGTCCTGCGCGCGCGGATAGTGCAGCGCGAACGTACGGCTCGCGAGCGGCTCCAGATCGGCGGCCCGCGCATGCATTTCGAAGCGCTCGCGTTCGCGCGCAGCCAGTTCGGCTGCCGGCGTGACCCAGATCACGTTTCCGCGCCGGGACATCGCGAGCCCGTGCGTGTCGAGCAGCGTGTCGAACGCTTCGCGCCAGCGGACATTGTTCAGACGTAACGTCACCGTGCCGCGCACCTGCTCGCCGACGACGATATTGAGCCCCGTGAACCGCGCGATCGCGTCGAACGCAGCCGCGAGCCCGGCGCCCTGCAGATTCAGCGAGATCCGGCGCGCGTCGTCGGCATCGCCGGGTTGCCGCGCGGCGGCGTCGCTCATTCGGGCCGGCGGCGCCAGCGGGATCGGCGGCCCCTCGAGCGTGGAAAGCGGTGGGGCGGTTTCCGTCTGCAGCGCCGCACGCGCGGCCTGATCGAACGGCGAGGGGCCGGCGTCCTCCGCTACCGCGCCGTCCACGCCGTCAGCCACGCGCAACGGCTGCGACAGGCCCGGCACCGACACCGCCGTCGACCCGGCCGGCCAGACCGCCGGCAGCGGCGGTAACGGCGGCAACGACGCGCCAGCGTTAGCCGCCGTCACGCCGGCCCAGACGACAAACACCCAACAGCCGTGTTTCGTCATGGCCGGCCTCCGTCGTCCAGGACGAGCCGCTGCGATCCGTCTGCCGTTGCAAGCGTCACGGCAGCGCGATCGACACGCACCACGCGCGCAGCCCCCAGCACCTCGCCAGGTGCGACGGCCGTGAACACGCCGTCGCCGTCGTCGAACAACGCGAGACCGGTACGCGCATCGCGAATCGTGCCGGCAAGGCGGGCTGCGCGCCCCGCCGCTTCGGTCGGGCCAGCCTCGCCGAACGGATCGGCGTCGGACGCAGCGGCGCGAACCGGCATGTCGGCCGCCGCGGCGGTTGCTGCCGGCAGCGCCGGAAACACGTCGACGGACATATCCACGCGCGCCGCCGACATGCCACGCTCGATACGCAGCGCCGACGGTACGGCCAACACCGGGAAGCGCGCCAGCCCGCCGACCATATGCACCAGCGCGCGAAAACCGCCATCCGCGACGATGCGCACGGTGCGCCGGCCGTCCGGTGCCGCGCCATCGGCGCGCTGCGGTTCGATCGACACGCCCTGCAGCCCGCTCGATGCAGCGAGATCGGCCAGCTCCAGCATCAACTCGACCCATTCCGGCGCATGCGGCAAGCGATCGTCGCGCGTCGACGCACGATGCCCGTCGCGCCGCTGTCCGGCGGAAGCGAGCACGCGTTGCGCGTCGGCCGCACGCGCCTGCGCTGCGGCGAGCAACGCGCGACTATGTGCCAGGCCGCTCCAGTTGGCCGTATTCGCCAGATGAATGCCGCCTGCCAACACGGCGCCGAATGCCAGCACGCAACCCGCGGCATGCACGGCCGCCGGCGACACGTGCGGCATGCGGCCCGGCCCGGCGCCTGAGCGCAGCGCCGACCAACGCACGAGCGCCGTCATGCGCCACCTCCCGGCACCGTCCGCGACGACATCGCGTCGTGCCAGCGCAACTGCACCGAGAACCGGAACGGCATCCCGGCCGCGGCAGCCGGCGCATCCGACGCAGGCTTCAACGTCTCTATATCGATCCGCCAGTCGCGCTGCTCGCGCGCCATCGCGGCGAGCCACCGCGCAGCCGCCCGGTAACTCGCGGCGCGCGCGTCGAGCACGGCGCCGGTCGTCGTCATGCGCAGTGCGTCGAGCCGGATATGATCGGCGCGCACCTGCTTCAGGGTCGCCAGCAACCCTGTCACGCGCCGGTAAGGCGCGGCCAGCGCAGCCGCCTGCGCTTCGCGCTGCGCGATGGCGGCGGCGGCGTGGGCGGCGTGCGTCGCAACGGCCACTTGTGGCTGCAACTGCCGCAACCGTGCCTCCACGCCGGCGCGCTCGGCGTCCACCCGCCATCGCGATAACACAGCAGCGCCCGTCCACACGCCGGCGCCGAGCACGCCGAGCAGGATCGCCACACCGCACTGCGCGGCCCGACGACGCCGCAACGCCTGCGCCAATCGTTCGCGGTACGGCAGCAGGTTGAAGTCGCCGAATACCGCCCGTACCGCCTGCTCGGCCGCCACCGCCCCGCCTCCGTTTGCCGCCACGTGATCGGCCATCATTCCGACACCCCGCGCAACGCCAGCCCGAATGCAACGGCAAACGCCGGGCCGCCCGGCATGCCGGCGCGCGCGCACGGCTGGCCGTCCCAGCCCGTGCAGTCGAACGGGACCACTGCCGTGCCGAGCACATCGCCAATCCCGGCGACGGACGTATCGAAGCGGGCGATACATCGCTCGTCTCCGGCGACGAATACGCACCGCACGGCCCCCAGCACGCGTCGGCGCAACGCATCGGGAAGTGCCTCCGGCAACGTGCCGGACAGTGTAAGCGCCGGGGTGATCGACGGGCCATCGATTCGCCAGCCGCGCACGCCCGCGTCGCAGAACCAGAGCGCGGCGTAGGCGCCCTGGGCGTCGAGTTCGAACTGCGCGGCATAGCGCAGCGCGCGCAGCACGGCGGCCGACTCGCCGTCGATCACCGTCAGGTCGATACCGGCCTGGGCGGCCACGTCGATCCGCCGCTCGAGCAGCGCCAGCGGCGCCACCGCCACCGCGATCTCGCCGGACCGCGCGCCGCCGTAGTGCCGCCAGTCGAACGCGAGACTGTCCGGCGCCAGCCCCGAGATGCGCTCGGCCGCCTGCCGCGCGGCGTCCGGGATGTCGCCGCGCCCGGCCAGATCGAGCGTCGCGGTACGCATCTCTTCGTCGTGCAGCGCCATCACGCCGCGCGCGTCGCACCGCACATCGCACGCCGACAGCCGCGCCACAGCCGCCGCCAGCGACCGCGCGACCGCCGCCCATCGCGCGTCTTCCGGCCCGTCCGCCAATCCGACCGGTTCCCGCTCGAGCCCCTCGACGCGCACATCCGCGTCCCGGCCGCGCCGGCTCAGCACGGCCACCCTTACTTCGTGCGCACCGACGTCGATTCCCGTCGACCGGTGCCTGCCCTGTGCAAACCGCGCCACCCATCGTCCTGCCATCCCAGCCTCCCGAGATCGTCGCGGCCCACGCCGCGTTTCCGAGACCTGATTCTGCAAAGCGACGCGTGCGACCGACAGTCGGCCAAATGGCCAGCATCCGCTCACGGGGGCCATGCAGGACTATGCTGACGACACGCCGACCTGCGGCTTTCCGACGGGCGGCCCCGCGTCAGGACCGGTCTTACCGGGCAGCTATAATCGCGGGACTGTTTTCCGGTATGCCTATGCAATCCACGACTCCTACGTCCCCGCCTCCCGCCCCGGAGCCGAAGAAGCGACCCTGGTGGCAAAAAGTCCTGCTCGGCTTCGCCGCGATGTGCGTGGCCCTCGTCGTGGCCGGCGGCCTCGTGCTCGGCTACGCGCTCGTCGTGGCGTGGCCGAACATGCCGTCGCTCGACGCGCTGACCGACTATCGGCCGAAGGTGCCGCTGCGCATCTATACGTCGGATCACGTGCTGATCGGCGAATTCGGCGAGGAGCGTCGCGACGTCGTCCATTTCAAGGACGTGCCCGACTCGCTGAAGAAGGCGATTCTCGCGATCGAGGACGCGCGCTTCTACGATCACGGCGGCGTCGATCTCACCGGCATCGTCCGCGCCGGCTTCGTCGCGCTGACGAACGGCCACGCGTCGCAGGGCGCGAGCACGATCACGATGCAGGTCGCGCGCAACTTCTTCCTGTCGAGCGAGAAGACCTACACGCGCAAGATCTACGAGATGCTGCTCGCGTACCGGATCGAGCGCGCACTGACGAAGGATCAGATTCTCGAGGTCTACATGAATCAGATCTATCTCGGCCAGCGCGCGTACGGCTTCGCGAGCGCCGCGCGGGTCTATTTCGGCAAGGACCTGAAGGACATCACGCTCGCGGAAGCCGCGATGCTCGCGGGGCTGCCGAAGGCGCCGTCCGCGTACAACCCGGTCGTGAACCCGAAGCGCGCGAAGGTGCGCCAGGAATACATCCTGCAGCGGATGCTCGAGCTGAACTTCATCACGCGCGAACAGTACGACGAAGCCGCCGCGCAGCCGCTCGTCGTCAAGGGGCCGGGCCGCGATTTCAGCGTGCACGCCGAATACGTCGCCGAAATGGTCAGACAGATGATGTACGCGCAGTATCGCGAGGAAACCTACACGCGCGGCTTCAACGTCGTCACGACGATCGATTCCGCGGACCAGCAGGTCGCGTACACCGCGCTGCGCAAGGGCATCATGGATTACGAGCGCCGCCACGGCTATCGCGGGCCGGAGGGCTTCATCGAGCTGCCGGCCGGCGCCGACGATCGCGAACAGGCGATCGACGACGCGCTGCTCGAGCACCCCGACAACGGCGAGCTGATCGCCGCGGTCGTGACGGCCGCGAGCCCGCGCCAGATCACGGTTGCGTTCATCGACGGCAGCACTGCGACGATCGAGGGCGACAACCTGCGCTTCGCGTCGGGCGCGCTGTCCGCCAACGCGCAGCCGAACCGCCGCATCCGCCCCGGCGCAATCGTCCGCGTCGTGAAGAACGACGCCGGCAAATGGTCGATCACGCAGTTGCCGCAGGTCGAAGGCGCGTTCCTGTCGATCGTCCCGCAGGATGGGGCGATCCGCTCGCTCGTCGGCGGCTTCGACTACAACAAGAACAAGTTCAACCACGTCACGCAGGCGTGGCGGCAGCCGGGTTCGTCGTTCAAGCCGTTCATCTATTCGGCGTCGCTCGACAAGGGCCTCGGGCCGGCCACCGTGATCAACGACGGCCCGCTGTATTTCAGCGCCGCGGAAACCGGCGGCCAGCCGTGGGAGCCGAAGAACTACGGCGGCGGCTTCGAGGGCCCGATGTCGATGCGCACCGCGCTGCAGCGCTCGCGCAACCTCGTGTCGATCCGGATCCTGAACCACATCGGCACGAAATACGCGCAGCAATACATCACCCGTTTCGGCTTCGACGCCGAGCGCCATCCCGCCTACCTGCCGATGGCACTCGGTGCCGGTCAGGTCACGCCGCTACAGATGGCGGGCGCGTATTCGGTCTTCGCGAACGGCGGCTACCGCGTCAATCCGTACCTGATCGCCGAAGTCACCGATCCGAACGGTGCGATCGTCGCGCGCGCGCAGCCGCTCATCGCCGAGCAGAACGCGCCGCGCGCGATCGACGCGCGCAACGCCTACGTCATGAACAGCCTGCTGCAGAGCGTCGCGCAGCGCGGCACGGGCGCGCGGACCAACGTGCTGAAGCGCACCGACCTCGCGGGCAAGACCGGTACGACGAACGACTCGCACGACGCGTGGTTCGCCGGCTACCAGCACACGCTCGCCGCGATCGCATGGATCGGCTGCGACAATCCGCGCAGCCTCGGCGATCGCGAAACCGGCGGCGGCCTGTCGCTGCCGGTCTGGATCGACTACATGGGTGCGGCGCTGAAGGGCGTGCCCGAGTTCAAGCCGACGGCGCCTGACGGCGTCGAATCGCTCGGCGGCGAACTGTACTTCACCGAGTTCACGCCGGGTCACGGCTTCGTGTCGACGGTCGGCGTGCCGCAGGCGCCGGCCGCGCAGAACGTCGACGAGGCGGTGCCGCACGTCGACGAACAGGAAAAGCAGGACATCATGAACCTGTTCCGCGGCCACTGACCGGCGGCCCGGACATGAAAAAAGCGCCCCGCGGGGCGCTTTTTCTTCGGGCACGACGTTGGGAGCCCAGTGCCCCGGCCGTCACGCGCTGAACGTGATCGGCAGGCCGGCCTGCTGGGTCGCGTACTCGGTGAGCGCCGCGAAGAACTCGGTGCCCGTGCGCGTATCGCGCCATGCGCCGTCGATGAAACGGTAGTGGAATCCGCCCGCCTTCGCGGCAATCCACACCTCCTTCATCGGCGGCTGCAGGTTGACGATGATCTTCGAGCCGTTCTCGAACGTCAGCGTCAGCACACTGCCGTTGCGCTCCAGGTCGATGTCGTGATCGCCGTCGTTCGCGACGTCCACGGTACGCTCGACGGCCGCCAGCACGGCCTCTGCACGGGCCAGGTATTCAGTATCGGACATGCTAAACTCTATCGGTTAAATTGTTCAGGGACGATCATGCGAGTCGTTTTCCGGATGAGCGCGATTGTAGCGGCTTTGGCGATTCTTGCCGGCTGCGGTCAAAGCGGCGCGCTCTATCTGCCCACCGTGCCTCCGATGCCCAAGCCGATCCAGCAACAGGACACGCCGCCGTCGGACGTGAAACCGACCGACGAAAACGCGTCGTCCGACGAGATGCCCGACACATCCGGCTCGCCGCTCAAGCTGTCGCCCGAGTTGTCGAGCAGCGCATCGACGCTGCCCGCCCCGGCATCGGGCCCGGCCGCCACGAAGTAACGCCGCGCTGCCGCCCGCGCGGCGCTCGAAACGAGGCGATGACCATTCGGTCATCGCCTTTCGTTTTTTCCGGGCCGCCCCGTCATGCGCGCACGCGCCGCCATCCCCACGCAACCAGTCGCCAGCCGAGCAGTGCGGCGACGATCGCCGCGTAGAGCTTCGGCTGCGCGAGATCGTGCTTGCCGGCCCGCATCCACCAGAAGTGCAGCACGCCGAACAGCGCGATCGCGTAGATCGCGCTGTGCAGCGTCGCCCAGTGGCGACCGAGCCGGCGCACCATCGCGCGCGGCGACGTCGCGGCGAGCGGAATCAGCAGCACGAACGCCGCGAAGCCGACCGTGATGAACGGACGCTTGCCGACGTCCTTCAGGATCGCGACGACGTCGAACCACTTGTCGAACCACAGGTAGGTCGTGAAATGCAGCGTCGCGTAAAAGAACGCGAACAGCCCGATCATCCGGCGAAAGCGCAGCAGCGGCGCGAAACCCGTCATGCGCCTCACCGGCGTGACGGCAAGCGTGATGCACAACAGGACGAGCGTCCACAAACCCGTCGAGCGCGTGACGAATTCGATCGGGTTCGCGCCGAGCCGATCGGTCAGCCCGAACAGCACGATGCGCGCGAGCGGATAGAGGCCGGCCGCGAACACCAGCACCTTGGCCGGTGCGAGCCAGCGCGGCGCAGCGGGACGGATCGCACCGGCCCGTGCCGTGCGCGCGAGCGGCCCGTCGCCCGCGGCGCGGGCGGACGTGAGCGTCGAAGGAGGCATGTCGTTTCTCACGGTCGCACTCAGAAATTCTTCTTCAGGTCCATGCCCTGATACATCGATGCGACCAGATCGCCGTAGCCGTTGAACATCAGCGTCTTGCGCTTCGGCGTGAAGAAGCCGTCCTCGCCGATGCGCCGCTCGGTCGCTTGGCTCCAGCGCGGATGATCGACATTCGGGTTCACGTTCGAATAAAAGCCGTATTCGTTCGCCGCGTACGTGTTCCAGCTCGTCTTCGGCTGCTTGTCGACGAAGCGGATCTTCACGAGCGACTTCGCGCTCTTGAAGCCGTACTTCCACGGCACGACGATCCGCACCGGTGCGCCGTTCTGGTTCGGCAGCACCTGCCCGTAGACGCCCATCGTCAGCAGCGTCAGCGGATTCATCGCCTCGTCCATGCGCAGCCCTTCCGAATACGGCCAGTCGAGCACGGGCGTCGACAGGCCCGGCATCTGCGACGGATCGGCCAGCGTGACGAATTGCACGTATTTCGCGTTGCCGGTCGGCTGCACGCGCTTGATCAGCTCGGACAGCGGCACGCCGATCCACGGAATCACCATCGACCAGCCCTCGACGCAGCGCAGCCGGTACACGCGCTCCTCGAGCGGCGCGAGCTTCAGCAACTCGTCGAGATCGAACACCTTCGGGTGCTGCACCTCGCCTTCGACACTCACGCGCCACGGGCGCGGCCGCAGCGTGCCGGCGTTCTGCGCCGGATCGCTCTTGTCGGTGCCGAATTCGTAGAAGTTGTTGTAGGACGTGATGTCCTTGAACGGCGTCACCTTGTCGATGGCGACGAATGTCGGGTTCGTTTTTGCCGCGAGCTTCGCCGCCCGCGGATCGGGCGACGCATACGCGGCGAGCGCCGCGCCGCTGGCGCCGAACAGGCCGCCTGCGGCCGCGAGGCCGGCTGCCTGCAGCACGCGCCGCCGGTTCTCGAACACCGCGCGCGGGGTGATCTCGCTCGGCGCGATATCCGCGCCGGTCAGTACGTTACGCAAAGGGCGTTTGATCCACATCGTGCAGCTCCTCCCGCATGCGCGGCGCGCATGCTTCATGAGCGTTCGACCCGGCCCGTCACGCGCCGTTCGACGCCCGGTTCGCCCGCCCGTTACAAAAGAAAACCGCCGGGCACGCAGTGCACCGGCGGTCATATGGTCGGACGAGCGGCGGAAACCTTACAGCTTGCCGTAGCTGTGCAACCCGGACAGGAACATGTTGACGCCGAGGAACGCGAACGTCGTGACCAGCAGGCCGGTAAGTGCCCACCACGCGGCCACCGCGCCGCGCAGGCCCTTCATCAGCCGCATGTGCAGCCACGCCGCGTAGTTCAGCCACACGATCAGCGCCCAGGTTTCCTTCGGATCCCAGCTCCAGTAGCCGCCCCACGCCTCGGCCGCCCACAGTGCGCCGAGGATCGTCGCGATCGTGAAGAACGCGAAACCGACCGCGATCGACTTGTACATCACGTCGTCGAGCACTTCCAGCGTCGGCAGGCGATCGGCGAGGACCCCGCGCTCCTTCATCAGGTACGCGACCGACACCATCGCCGACAGCGCGAAGCTGCCGTAGCCGATGAAGTTCGCCGGCACGTGGATCTTCATCCACCAGCTTTGCAGTGCCGGTACGAGCGGCTGGATCTGCTGCGCATCGCGCGCGACCGAGTACCACATCAGGAAGCCGACCGCCGCACTGATGACCAGCAGCACGAACGCGCCGAGCGAGCGCGTGCCGTAGTGGCCTTCGTAATACAGATAAAGCAGCGCGGTGATCAGGCTGAACAGCACGAACACTTCATAGAGGTTCGACACGGGGATGTGCCCGACATCCGCACCGATCAGGTAGGACTCGTACCAGCGCACCATCAACCCCGTGAAGCCCATCAGCACGGCAACCCACGTGAGCTTCTGGCCGATCGCGGCGCCCGTTTCGGAGCGGGCGAGCAGGCCGATCCAGTAGAAGATCGTCGCGAGCACGAACAGCGCGCTCATCCACAGGATCGCCGACTGGCTCGACAGGAAATACTTGAGGAAGAACGCCGCATCGGCGCGGGCGAGATCGCCCTGGTAGATCTGGATCGACAGCAGCGACAGCACGGCGATCGACGCCATCATCAGCCGCGCGGGCTTCCAGCGCCAGCCGAGCGCGACGAGCGCCGGCACGGTGCCGATCATCACCGCCTTGTCGTAGTAATCCATGTGCGCGTTGTAGTGCACGAGCGCATAGCCCGCGCCCGCCACCAGCGCCAGTGCGAACAGCCAGTCGAACAGCGACAGGCGCGCGAGGAACGGACGGTCGTCGAACAGCGGCGACGATGCCGGCGCCGCAGCCGACGCCGTACGGGAAGAGGAAACTTGCGTGAGATCCATGATGTTACCGGGTGGAATTCTCGGAATCGGAACCGCCGCCGGCAGGCGGGCGGGCCGTCGAAGCCGCACCGGCGGGCGCGGCGTCGCGAGGTGCGGCGCGCAAGGCGGCGCCGGCCGCGTCGCGCGTCTGCACGAATTCTTTCTCGAAATCGAAGGTCTTGCGGGCCGTGGACATTGCCATCACCACATCGACGCCCGAACCGGCGTCCTTCAGCCAGAACCAGAGTCGCCGCTCGCGCACGTAGAACATCGAGAAGATGCCGGCGACCAGCAACAGGCTGCCAAGATACACCAGATTCTTGCCGGGTGCGCGCGTCAACTGAAATACCGAAGCTTGCACCTGCTTGAACGAGTCAAGCTGCAAATAGACCGGCGATCCATACAAGAAGCTGTCGGATAGCGCATTGATCGCGTTCTGCACGAAGCGGATCGTGTCGGTGCCCTGCTGCGCCGCCGGCTCGCCGGCACGCTCGCGGGCGATCTGCCAGACCTCCCACATCGAGCCCTCGAGCATCCGCAGCAGCAGGCTCGCAGCCTTCTCCTGCTCGCCCTTCGGCACCGAGCGGTCGATGAAGGTCGCCACTGCCTGGAAGCCGCCGACCGGCTGGCCGTCCGCTCCGCGACCGATGCTGTCGTCGCTTGCCGCAAAAAGGGTCAGCACCTTCGATGCACTATCCTGCAGACGGCCACGCAGCGACGCGTCGCCCGGCAGCGAGCGCTGCGCGAAGCGTGCGGCGGCTTCCGTGCGCACGGCCGGATCCTCGAGCGCGGCGCGCAGGCGCATCCATTCGCCGATCGAATCCTGGCTGTCGGCCGGAATCCGCATATAGCGGAACGGGTCGTTCGGGCTCGCGCGCACGCCGGCGAGGAACACGCGCTCGCCGTTCATGTCGACGGGCAGCATGTAGTTGTTGAATTCGCGCGCCTGGCCGTCCTTGCCGCGGATCTTGTACTGCACCGACGGGCCGATGTTGTGGAGCTGCGTCGGCTTCGACGTCTTCGCGCCCGAGCCGAGCCGCTCGTCGAACACTTCCTTCAGCGAGCTCGTCGTCGCGACGCCGCGGACGTCGGGCTTGCCGGTCGCGTCGGCCATGTTCTCGACGTTGATCGCGCGGAAATCGGAGAACTCAATCGTGTCGCCGTCGGCGCCCGGAACCTGCAGCGGCGCCGAGCTGCCGATCGTACCCTTCACGGGGACGGTCGCCGCGTGGCTGCCCGTCATCGGATAGGCCGTCATCTGCATCTGCGAGCCGCCGTCCTGGAAGCTCGACTGGTAGATCGACACGCCCTTGTACGTGAACGGCTTGTTGACCTCGACCCGCGCCGGGATCTTCCGGCCGGTCTCGCGATCGATCACGACGATGTCGCTCGCGAACAGCTTCGGCATGCCCGTCGTGTAGTAATCGACGATGAACTTGTCGAGCTGGATCGAGAACGGCAGATCCTGAATCAGCGAGCCGCTCGGCTGGTTCAGGATCGCGGTCGACACGAACTGGCCCTCCGGCACCCATGCATAGCCGCGGAACGTCGGGTTCGACGCGGACAGGCGATGGTCGGGCGAGATCTCGCTGATCGTCGCGCTCGTGTTGACCGGGCTCTTGCCGAACATCCACATCTGGAATTTGATCGGCAGGTTGCTGTCGAGCAGGCCGCCGATACAGATCACGACGATCGCAAGGTGCGCGGAGATATAGCCCCACTTGGTCATCGCACCGCGCTTCGCGGAGATCAGCGTCGCGCCGTCGGTTTCACGCACGACGTGCTTGTAGCCGGCCTTCGTGACGAACGCGGCGAGCGTGGTCGCGACGCTCGCGCGCGTGCCGGACGCCGTGTACTCGGCCTTGTGGTGGAATGCGCGCAGGCTGCCCTCGCGGACCTTGTCCTTCCAGCTCTTCGCATCGGCGAGCATCTTCGGCGCGTTGCGGATCACGCACAGCGAGATCGACGCGACGAGGAAGATCAGGATCAGCATGAACCACCACGCGCTGTACACGTTGTACAGGCCGAGCGAGCGGAAGATGTCCGCCCAGAACGGCCCGAACTGGTTCACGTAGTTCGGATACGGATCGTCCTGGGTCAGGACCGTGCCGATGATGCTCGCAATCGACAGCACCACCAGCAGCGCGATCGCGAAGCGCATCGAGCTCAGCAGCTCGACCGCGCGTTTCGATGCACCCTGGCTCGACTTCGACTGCAACCCCGACGTGGTAACGCTCATTCAAACTCCGACTAAGGGGAAACAGCCCCCACGCTCACTATGTTCGCTTCGGGGGCGCAGCCCCCATCGCCGGCAAGCCGCTCCATCCCGGCTCGGCCCGGCGAGTGCCGACAAAAAAGAAGGGCGAGGCAACCGCGACGGCGCGGCGCCCCACCCTTTTCTTGTTCTGACTCCGGCCGCCCTTCGGGCGCCCGGTCATTCCATTCGCGGCCGACCGCTCAACGCAGGCCCGCGATGTAATCCGCGACGGCCTTGATCTCGGTATCCGACAGCCGCGACGCGATCTGATGCATCGCCTCGTTGTTGTTGCGCGCACCGGCACCCTGCTGGAACGCGGTCAACTGCGCGACCGTGTAATCGGCCCATTGCCCCGACAGACGCGGGTACTGGACCGGGATTCCCTGCCCCGTCGGGCCGTGGCAGCTCGCGCAGGCGGGTACGCCCTTTTCCGCGATGCCGCCTCGATAGATCTTCTGGCCGACCGGCACGGTCGCCGCATCGCGTGCGGTACCGAGCTTCGTCGTCTGCGACCCGTAGTACGCGGCGACGTTGCGCATGTCGTCCGCGCTCAACGCGCTCGCGAATCCAACCATCACCGCGTTGTTCCGCACCGGCCCCTTCGCGCCCGGCTGCGTCTTGAAGTCGTTCAACTGCTTGACCAGATATTCGGGATGCTGGCCGGCAAGCTTCGGGAAACTGCCCGACGCGCTATTGCCGTCGGCGCCGTGACACGACGCGCAAACCTGCCCGGCAATCGCCTTGCCGCGGTCGAGATCCGGCTTGGCCGCATCTGCCGCGTTTGCCTCCGCTACGAAACCTACGAACCCTGCTGCAACCTGAAGCACCATCAGAGACTTGCACAGTCGATTCATTCGCACACCCTGTTTCGTCTTGTGGGAATTTGAGGTTCTGCAAAAAACGACGGCGTCCAGTCTACCGCAGAAGCCACATAAAAGCGCGAGGCAGGCGCCCGGTGGCCTTCGGTAAAACCGCCGTATTGTACAATATCGTGTTGAAAGCTCCCGCGCCTATCGGGGCTACCCCGCCTCCACCAAGCGGCTCGCGCCGCCCGTCCTTCCGGTTCCCATGGCCTTTCTGCTCCATCAAGCCCGCTTCTACACGACCGTCAACCATCTGCGCGACCTGCCGCCGACGGTTCAGCCGGAAATCGCGTTCGCGGGCCGCTCGAATGCCGGCAAGTCGACGGCGATCAACGTGCTCTGCAACCAGAAGCGGCTGGCCTTCGCGTCGAAGACGCCCGGCCGCACGCAGCATATCAACTACTTCTCCGTCGGCCCGGCCGCCGAGCCCGTCGCGAACCTCGTCGACCTGCCCGGCTACGGCTATGCGGAAGTGCCCGGCGCCGCGAAGGCACATTGGGAAATGCTGCTGTCGTCCTATCTCGCGACGCGCTCGCAGCTTTGCGGCCTGATCCTGATGATGGATTCGCGCCGTCCGCTGACCGATCTCGATCGACGCATGATCGAGTGGTTCGCGCCGACCGGCAAGCCGATCCACACGCTGCTGACCAAGTGCGACAAATTGACGCGCCAGGAAAGCATCAACGCGTTGCGCAATACGCAGAAGGGGCTCGACGCGTATCGCGACCAGGGCGTGCAGGGCAAGCTGACGGTCCAGCTGTTCTCGGCGCTGAAGCGCACAGGGCTCGACGAGGCCCATGAACTGATCGAGAGCTGGCTGCGGCCGTCCGTCGCCGACGAAAAAAGCGAGCCTGTAGCACAATGAGCGGGCAACGCGCGGCTGGGATCGGCTGTGCGCACCTGACGGCACCTGCGGATTCGGCCGGCTCATAAAAAAACCCGCCGTCGAACGGCGGGTCAAACAGCCTAATCGAAAAACGACAGGCACCCGCTCAGGGAGGAGAAGCGGGGAGCTGCACGCAACGCGTACCGCTCGATCGCTATCATATACCAACGATCTCGAAAATGACCTAAGGGTTCCGTAAGGTCCTTCTTGCCCTGATTTCTGCCAAATCGCCATGAGCTTCCATCCGCTTCATCGTCCGCGCCGGATGCGCCGCGACGACTTCTCTCGCCGCCTGATGCGCGAAAATCGCCTGACCACCGACGATCTGATCTATCCGGTGTTCGTCGTCGAAGGCACCAACGAACGCCAGCCAGTCCCGTCGATGCCCGGCGTCGAGCGCGTGTCGGTCGATCTGCTGATGCACGTCGCCGAACAGTGCGTCGAACTCGGCGTGCCCGTGCTGTCGCTGTTCCCGGCCATCGAGCCGTCGTTGAAAACACCCGACGGCCGCGAAGCGGCCAATCCGGAAGGCCTGATCCCGCGCGCCGTGCGCGAGCTGAAGAAGCGCTTCCCCGAACTCGGCGTGCTGACCGACGTCGCGCTCGATCCGTACACGAGCCACGGCCAGGACGGCGTGCTCGACGAAAACGGCTACGTGATCAACGACGACACGATCGAGATCCTGGTCGACCAGGCGCGTGCGCAGGCAGAAGCCGGCGTCGACATCGTCGCGCCGTCGGACATGATGGACGGCCGCATCGGCGCGGTCCGCGAGATGCTGGAAAGCGACGGCCATATTCATACGCGGATCATGGCCTACTCGGCGAAGTTCGCATCGGCGTTCTACGGCCCGTTCCGCGATGCGGTCGGTTCGGCATCCAATCTGGGCAAGGGTAACAAGATGACCTACCAGATGGATCCGGCGAACAGTGACGAAGCGCTGCGCGAAGTGCGCCTCGACATCGACGAAGGCGCCGACATGGTGATGGTCAAGCCCGGCATGCCGTATCTCGACATCGTGCGCCGCGTGAAGGACGAGTTCCGCTTCCCGACCTACGTGTACCAGGTGAGCGGCGAGTACGCGATGCTGAAGGCGGCCGCGATGAACGGCTGGCTCGACCACGACAAGGTCGTGCTCGAATCGCTGCTCGCGTTCAAGCGTGCAGGCGCTGACGGCGTGCTCACGTACTTCGCGCTCGATGCCGCGCGTCTGCTGAAAGCGCAGCGCTGATCGCGCGCCGGCTGCACGAGCAAAAACGGCGGGACACCTCGGTGTTCCGCCGTTTTTCGTTGACCGTCGATCGAGACTGTCAGCCAGCCCGGAAGCTTCCGTTCGCCAGTTCGCGTCGGCCGGCCGCCGTCATGCCGTCGGAACGGCCGCCCGATCGAGGCTGCGCAGGAACGTGTCGGCCGCCTGATAGCCGACCACGCGGCCGATCTCGTTGCCGTGGCGATCGAAGAAGATGATGCCCGGCGGCCCGAACAGGTTGAAGCGCTTGAGCAGCGCCTGATCGTCCGGATTGTTCGCGGTGACGTCCGCGCGCACGAGGTGAAGCTGCGCGAGCCGCGCCTGCACGCGCGCGTCGGTGAACGTCAGATGCTCCATCTCCTTGCAGCTAACACACCAGTCGGCGTAGAAGTCGAGCATCACGGGCCGGCCCGACGTCTTCAGCAGCGCGTCGAGTTCGCCGCTGGAGCGCACCGGGGCGAACGCCGGGCCGTCCTGCGCGGCAGCCGCGCCAGCCGCCGCCGCACTGCCGGACGCCACCGTACGCGCCGCGAGCACGGCTAGCGGCTTGACGGGATCGGTCGAGCCCGCGGCCAGGCCGACGAGCAACGTCGCTGCCCAGATCGCGAGCGCGGCGCCCACGCCGCGGCCCAGGCGGCGCCAGACCGACGCAGCACCGGCATTCGGCGTGAACAGGCCGAGCGCCGCGGCCGCGATCAGCAGCCACAACGCCGCGAGCACCATCTTCAGCCCGGCCGCCAGCACCGGCCACACGATCCACAGCGCGGCCGCGAGCAGCACGATGCCGAAGAACACCTTGACGCCGTCCATCCACGCACCTGCGCGCGGCAGCACCGTCCCGGCCCCGACGCCGACGACCAGCAGCGGCACGCCGAGCCCCAGCCCCATCGCGAACAGCGCCGCGCCGCCGAGCCACGCATTGCCGGTGTGCGCGATGAAAGCGAGCACGGCGAACAGCGGCGCCGTCATGCACGCGCCGACGACCAGCGCCGACAACGCGCCCATTACTGCAACCGCGACGAAGTGGCCGCCCTGGCGCGCGCTCGATGCCTCGGCCGCGCCGTTCTGCCAGCGCGCCGGCAGCGCGATGTCCTTGCCCGAGATCAGCGACACCGCGAACGCGGTCAGCAGCACGCCGAACGCGCCGAGTACCCACGGGTTCTGCAGCCATGCGCCGAGGCTCTGGCCGACCAGCGCGGCCGCGATGCCGAGTACCGTGTAGACCAGCGCCATGCCGACCACGTAGGTCAGCGACAGCGCAAAGCCGCGTGCATGCGTCGCACGCGTGCCCTGGCCGATGATGATCGCGGACACGATCGGAATCATCGGGTACGAACACGGCAAGAGGCTCAGCACGACACCCGCGACGAAATAGAGTGCGACGATCGTGAAGAAGCCGTGGCCTTCGAGCAGCGACTGCGCGAAATCCGCACTCGTGACCTTGTCGAACCAGTTGCCCGCGACAGCCGTATCGCCGGACGACGATGCGGCGCCGAGCGCGGCGCCATCGACCTTCATCACGTGCTCGGCCGGCGGATAACAGATCCCTTCGTCCGCACATCCTTGCGACGTCACCGCGAGCTCGAACGGCCCGGCTGCCTGCTTCACCGGCACGTGAACGACGACTTCGTCGCGATAGGTCTCGACGTTCTTCTGGAACGTCTGGTCGAATTTCACGTGGCCGGCCGGGAATTGCGGTTCGCCGAGCGTCGCCTGACCGCTCTTCACCGCGAACGCGAACCGCTCGCGGTACATGTAATAGCCGTTGGCGATCTTGAAACGCACGTCCACTTGTCCCGGCGCTTCGCTCGCGCTGAACTTGAACGCAACCGCCGGATCGAGGAAATCGTCGGCCGCGCGCGCGACGGACAGGCCGCCCAGCACGAGCACGAACGACAACAGGACCGCAACAAACCGCAGCGCACGCACGCGCACCGAAAGCGCCATACCGTTAAACATGAAATAGACGTTGAGTTTCGCCGGTCACCCACTGGCCATACGCGGCCGATGCCGTCGCCTGCCACGAGACGATTTCGGGTGTCTCGTAAGGATGATGCGCGAGGATAAATCGCTCCAGTTCGAGCGCCCGCACGGGGCTCGTCTTGAACAGCAACTGGATCTCGTCGGCCGTTTCGACCTTGCCCTGCCAGTGATAGCGCGACTTGATCGCACCGAGCTCCGACACGCACGCGGCAAGGCGCGCGTCGAGCGCGCCGTCGGCGAGCACCGCAGCCGTCGCCGCATCGGGTACCGTCGTCAGCATCAACACCACTATCATCCGCGCCCTCCTCACTGGTCTGCCGGCTCCTGCCGGCGCCGGCTACCCGCTCGGCGACCGCACCGGTTGCCCCGTATCGTAGCGCAGCCCGCGCGCCGCTGCCGGCACCGGCCTGCGACAATCGATCGCAGCCGGCATCTCATAAACAAAAAGGGCCAAGCAAAACGCTCGGCCCCTTTCTGATCCTGCTGCGTACCGGAAGCTTACTCGGCTTCTTGCACGTTTTCCGTTTCGTCGACTTCCGGACGGTCGAGCAGTTCGACCAGTGCCATCGGTGCGTTGTCGCCCACGCGGAAGCCGAACTTCAGCACGCGCAGGTAGCCGCCCGGACGGTTCGCGAAACGCGGACCGAGCACGTCGAACAGCTTCGCGACCGAGTCACGATCGCGCAGGCGGTTGAACGCCAGGCGACGGTTTGCCAGCGACGGCTTCTTGCCGAGCGTGATCAGCGGCTCGACGACTTTACGGAGTTCCTTCGCCTTCGGCAGCGTCGTCTTGATGACTTCGTGCTCGATCAGCGAGTTGGACATGTTACGGAGCATAGCCAGACGGTGGCTGCTCGTGCGGTTCAGTTTCCGCAGACCATGACGATGGCGCATTTCAGTTTCCTTGATTCAAAGTTTTGGTCCAGCTCTTCTATCGCACCTCGGAGGGCGCACGGGCCGGTAACGAAAAAAAGCAAGATGCGGATTTTAAAGGAAAATCCGCATCTTTGCCAACTACGGCTATAGCCAGGCTACGACCGGGCTTACTTGTCGAGACCAGCCGGCGGCCAGTTCTCGAGCTTCATGCCCAGCGTGAGACCGCGCGAAGCGAGCACTTCCTTGATCTCGTTGAGCGACTTGCGACCGAGGTTCGGCGTCTTCAGCAGCTCGTTTTCCGTGCGCTGGATCAGGTCGCCGATGTAGTAGATGTTCTCGGCCTTCAGGCAGTTCGCCGAACGAACCGTCAGCTCGAGATCGTCCACCGGACGCAGCAGGATCGGATCGATCTGCGGTGCACGCGACGGCGCTTCGGCTGCCGTTTCCGTGCCTTCCAGCGCCGCGAACACGGACAACTGGTCGACCAGGATGCGGGCCGACTGGCGGATCGCTTCTTCCGGCGTGATCACGCCGCTCGTCTCGATGTTCATCACGAGCTTGTCGAGGTCGGTACGCTGCTCGACACGCGCGCTTTCGACAGCGTAGCTCACGCGGCGAACCGGCGAGAACGATGCGTCGAGGACGATGCGGCCGATGATCTTGGCCGTGTCTTCGCCGTAGCGACGGACGTTGCCGGGCACGTAGCCGCGACCCTTTTCGATCTTGATCTGAACGTCGAGCTTGCCGCCCTTCGACAGGTGCGCAATCACGTGATTCGGGTTGATGACTTCGCAATCGTGAGCCAGCTCGATATCGCCGGCCGTCACGACGCCTTCACCTTCCTTGCGCAGCGTAACCGTCACTTCGTCACGGTTATGCAGCTTGAACACCACGCCCTTCAGGTTCAGCAGCAGGTTGACGACGTCTTCCTGCACGCCATCCAGCGTCGAGTACTCGTGCACCACGCCTGCGATCGTGACTTCGGTCGGCGCGTAGCCCACCATCGACGACAGCAGCACGCGGCGAAGCGCATTGCCCAAGGTGTGGCCGTAACCGCGTTCGAACGGTTCCATGACCACCCTCGCGTGGTTCTCGCCCAGCGATTCCACGGCGATGATCTTGGGTTTCAGCAAACTGGTTTGCATGGGCTTTCCTTTTCAATACCCTCGGCTCGTTACACCGATAAGGCTGACCGGTAACAACCAGAAAATAAACAGCCGAGGCCCGTCCTTGCGCAACGCAATCGGGGTACCTCGGCCGTCAATCGGATTAACGCGAATACAATTCGACGATCAGGCTTTCGTTGATGTCGCCTGCGATTTCAGCGCGTTCCGGCATCTGCTTGAACGTGCCTTCGAACTTCTTCGCATCGACTGCAACCCAGCTCGGCATGCCGCCTTGCTCGGCCAGCGACAGCGCTTCGACGATACGCGCCTGCTTCTTCGCCTTTTCGCGAATCGCGACGACGTCACCTGCCTTCACTTGCTGCGACGGGACGTTTGCAACGACGCCGTTCACGGTGATCGACTTGTGGCTCACCAGCTGACGCGCTTCAGCGCGGGTCGAGCCGAAGCCCATGCGATACACGACGTTGTCGAGGCGCGACTCGAGCAGTTGCAGCAGGTTTTCACCCGTGTTGCCCTTGCGGCGATCGGCTTCAGCGAAGTAGCGACGGAACTGACGTTCCAGCACGCCGTAGATACGCTTGACCTTCTGCTTCTCGCGCAGCTGCGTACCGTAGTCGGACGTACGTGCGCCCGAGGTACGGCCGTGCTGACCCGGCTTGCTGTCGAGCTTGCACTTGTCGGCGAGCGAGCGGCGTGCGCTCTTCAGGAACAGGTCGGTGCCTTCACGGCGGGAAAGCTTGGCTTTGGGGCCGATATAACGTGCCACTTTGCATTCCTTTATCAATCAGTCACGCGGATCGAAATCCGCGCTAGTCCGCTCCCTTTGGGGCGAACGGTGGGCTTAGTCAATCAAAAAAGCAACGCCCGTCGACGCTGAGCGGCGACAGGCAATGCGCTAGCACGAACGTGCCAGCACATCCTTAGATACGACGACGCTTCGGCGGGCGGCAGCCGTTGTGCGGAATCGGGGTGACGTCCGAAATCGCGGTGATCTTGATGCCGAGGCCGTGCAGTGCGCGCACTGCCGACTCGCGACCCGGGCCCGGGCCCTTGATCCGCACTTCCAGATTCTTCACGCCGTATTCCATCGCGACGCGGCCAGCCGACTCGGCTGCGACCTGAGCAGCGAACGGCGTCGATTTGCGCGAGCCCTTGAAGCCCTGACCGCCCGACGTCGCCCATGCCAGAGCGTTGCCTTGGCGATCGGTGATCGTGATGATCGTGTTGTTGAACGACGCGTGAACGTGAACCACGCCTTCAGCGACGTTCTTCTTAACCTTCTTGCGAACGCGTTGCGCCGCGGTGTTCGAAGCCTTAGCCATTACGTTTTCCTGTAACTGTCAGTTCCGCTTACTTCTTCAGCGCTTGCGCTGCACGACGCGGACCCTTGCGGGTACGTGCGTTCGTACGCGTACGCTGACCGCGCATCGGCAGGCCCTTGCGATGACGGACGCCACGGTAGCAACCGAGGTCCATCAGGCGCTTGATGTTCATCGTCACTTCACGGCGCAGATCGCCTTCGACGACAAACTTGCCTACTTCTTCACGCAGCTTTTCCAGGTCTGCGTCGGTCAGATCCTTGACCTTCTTCGAAAAATCGACGCCAGCTGCCACGCAGATGCTGCGCGAACGGGTGCGGCCGATACCGAAGATAGCCGTCAGGCCGATCTCGGTATGCTGGTGATTCGGGATGTTAACCCCTGCGATACGAGCCATTGTTTTTCCTCAAACAAAAAGCGCAAACAAACGCGCGGTCAGCCTTGGCGCTGCTTGTGGCGCGGATCCGAGCTGCAGATCACGCGAACGACGCCTTTGCGCTTGATGATCTTGCAATTGCGGCAAATGCGCTTAACCGATGCCATCACTTTCATGATAATACCCTTTTTTCAAATCACTTCGCCCGGAACACGATCCGCGCACGAGACAGATCGTAAGGCGTCAATTCAACCGTCACCTTGTCGCCCGGCAGGATGCGGATGTAGTGCATCCGCATCTTCCCGGAAATATGCCCCAACACGACATGGCCGTTTTCCAGCTTCACGCGGAAGGTCGCATTCGGGAGGTTTTCAATTACCTCACCCTGCATCTGGATTACATCGTCTTTGGCCATAGTCCTTTTCAACGCATCGGGATGTTGCCGCCCTTGAAGTTAGCCTTCTTGAGCAGCGACTCATACTGTTGCGACATAACGTACGACTGCACCTGCGCCATAAAGTCCATCGTGACGACGACAATGATCAGCAGCGACGTTCCACCAAAATAAAACGGCACGTTCCAGCGCAGCACCAGGAATTCCGGCAGCAGACACACGAAGACGATGTAGATCGCACCGGCCAGCGTCAGACGCGTGAGGATGCGGTCGATATATCGTGCGGTCTGATCGCCCGGACGGATGCCCGGAACAAACGCGCCGCTCTTCTTCAGGTTGTCCGCGGTCTCCCTGCTGTTGAACACCAGTGCGGTGTAGAAGAAGCAGAAAAACACGATTGCCAGCGTGTACAGCAGCACGTAGACCGGCTGGCCCGGCTTCAGCGCTTCCGCAACGTTATGCAACGTATTGGAAATCCAGCTTCCTGTCGGCTGACCGGTACTGAACCAGCCGAGAATCGTTGCCGGGAACAGAATGATCGACGATGCAAAGATCGGCGGAATCACGCCCGACATGTTCAGCTTCAGCGGCAGATGCGACGACTGCCCACCGTAGATCTTGTTGCCGACCTGACGCTTCGCGTAGTTCACGAGGATCTTGCGCTGACCGCGTTCGATGAACACGACCAGGTAAGTCACCGCGGCGATCAGAACGACGATGATGATCGCCGAAATGATGCTCATCGAACCCGTACGCACCAGTTCGAACAACCCACCCACGGCATTCGGGAACCCTGCTGCGATCCCGCCGAAGATGATGATCGAGATACCGTTGCCCAGACCACGCTCGGTAATCTGCTCGCCGAGCCACATCAGGAACATCGTGCCCGTAACCAGCGTCACGACCGTCGTCAGACGGAACAGCATGCCGGGATCGGTGACGAGGCCCGGCTGGTTTTCCAGCGCAGCCGCGATACCGAATGCCTGGAAGGTCGCGAGCACCACGGTGAAATACCGCGTGTACTGCGTGATCTTCCGTTGCCCTGCCTGCCCTTCCTTCTTCAGCGCCTCGAGCTGCGGCGAAACGATCGCCAGCAACTGCATGATGATCGACGCCGAGATGTACGGCATGATCCCCAGCGCAAAGATCGTGAAGCGGGAAAGCGCGCCACCCGAGAACATGTTGAACATGCCCAGGATGCCGCCCGCCTGGCTCTGGAACAGCTTAGCCAGTTGATCCGGATCGATGCCCGGCACGGGAATGTGCGCGCCGATGCGATAGACGATCAGCGCCAGGAGCAGGAACATCGCTCGCCGGCGCAGATCGCCGAATTTCGCCGTGCTTCGACCGGGTTTTGCAAGACTCGGGCTGTTAGCCAAGTACCTTCTCCGATGAATGCAAGTGACGACGCGCTACGCGTGTCACTCGGCGAACGAACCGCCAGCCGCTTCGATCGCAGCGCGCGCACCCTTGGTGGCACCGAGACCCTTCACGACGATCTTGCGCTTCAGTTCGCCCGTCGCGATGATCTTTGCGCTCTTCGTCAGCTCGCCGACCAGGCCGGCTTGCTTCAGTGCGAGCAGATCGATCTCGTCGACCGGCAGCTTCTCGAGGTCGCCCAGGCGCACTTCACCGACGAATTCCTTCGTCAGCGACGTGAAGCCGCGCTTCGGCAGACGACGTTGCAGCGGCATCTGACCGCCTTCGAAACCGACTTTGTGGAAGCCGCCCGAACGCGATTTCTGACCCTTGTGACCACGGCCAGCCGTCTTGCCGAGGCCCGAACCGATGCCACGACCGACGCGACGCTTGGCGTGCTTGGCGCCAGCGGCCGGCTTCAGGTTATTCAATTCCATATCAACTCCTTGATCCGTAGGGCCGCTTACGCGATGACCTTAACGAGGTACGAGACCTTGTTGATCATGCCGCGGACCGCCGGCGTGTCCTGCAGCTCGCTAACCGAGTTGAGTCGGCGCAGGCCCAGGCCACGCACGGTTGCGCGGTGCGATTCGCGGGTCCCGATCAGGCTCTTGACGAGCTGAACCTTGACAGTTTTTTCAGACATGGTGACCACCCGGGCTTAGCCCAAAATATCTTCGACGGACTTGCCGCGCTTCGCCGCGATGTCTGCCGGGGTCGACTGCTTGCGCAGACCGTCCAGCGTGGCGCGAACGAGGTTGTACGGGTTCGTCGAACCGTGGCTCTTCGCCACGACGTTCTGAACGCCCATCACGTCGAACACTGCGCGCATCGGGCCGCCGGCGATCACGCCCGTACCTGCCTTCGCCGGAGCGAGGAGGACAGCGGATGCGCCATGCTTGCCGTGCACTTCGTGCTGCAGCGTGCCGTTCTTGAGCGGCACCTTGAACATGTTGCGGCGAGCTTGTTCCATTGCCTTCTGGACAGCGACCGGCACTTCCTTCGCCTTGCCCTTGCCCATACCGATGCGGCCATCGCCGTCGCCAACCACGGTCAGTGCGGCGAAGCCGAGAATACGGCCACCCTTCACGACCTTGGTCACGCGATTGACCGAAATCATCTTTTCGCGAAGGCCGTCGTCGCGCTCGTCAGCCTGAACTTTCGCTTGCATCTTTGCCATGACGAATTCCTTCCTTAGAACTTGAGCCCAGCTTCGCGAGCTGCCTCAGCCAGCGCCTTGACGCGGCCGTGGTAGCGGAAGCCCGAGCGGTCGAAGGCGACGGATTCGATGCCGGCAGCCTTTGCCTTCTCGGCAATACGCTTGCCGATCAGCGTCGCAGCATTGACGTTGCCGCCCTTGCCCGACTTGTCGGCCAGTTCTGCGCGCACTTCTGCTTCGAGCGTCGACGCGCTGGCGAGCACCTTGGTGCCGCACGGCGAGAACACTTGAGCGTAGATGTGCGTGTTCGTGCGATGCACGGCGAGACGCGCGACCTGCAGCTCAGCGATCTTGATACGCGTCTGGCGAGCGCGGCGCAGGCGAGATTGAGTCTTATCCATGATTGCGCACCCTTACTTCTTCTTCGTTTCTTTGAGGATCACAACCTCGTCGGCATAACGCACGCCCTTGCCCTTGTAGGGCTCCGGCGGACGGTAACCGCGGACTTCCGCAGCCACTTGACCGACTTGTTGCTTGTTGATCCCCTTGATCACGATTTCGGTTTGCGTCGGGGTTTCAGCCTTGACGCCTTCCGGCATCTGGTGCACCACCGGGTGCGAGAAACCCAGCGACAGGTTCAGCTTGTCGCCTTGCGCTTGCGCACGGTAACCGACGCCAACCAGCGTCAGCTTGCGCTCGAAACCCTTGGTCACGCCGTGCACGGCATTCGCGATGATCGCGCGCATCGTGCCCGACAGTGCATTTGCTTCGCGGCTTTCGTCGACCGGCGACAGATTCAGCGTGCCGTCGTTGTTCGCCACGTTCACGAGCGGATTGATCGCTTGCGTGATGGTGCCCAGCGGGCCCTTGACGGTGATTGCACCGTCGGCCAGCTTGACTTCCGCGCCTTGCAGCGCGATCGGGCTTTTACCTACTCGAGACATGTTTCTCTCTCCTCGGCTTTAAGCGACGTAGCAGATGACTTCGCCGCCGACGCCGGTAGCGCGCGCCTTGCGGTCGGTCATCACGCCCTTCGGCGTCGACACGATTGCCACACCGAGGCCATTCATGACCTGCGGAATGTCGTTACGGCCGCGATACACGCGCAGACCAGGCTTCGACACGCGCTCGAGGCGTTCGATGACCGGGCGACCTGCGTAGTACTTCAGCGCGATATTCAGTTCGGACTTCGCACCTTCCGCCTTCACGGCGAAATCGTCGATATAACCTTCGTCCTTCAGGACTTGCGCGATTGCAACCTTGACCTTCGACGAGGGCATCGCGACCGATACCTTCTCGACCATCTGCGCGTTGCGGATGCGAGTCAGCATATCGGCGATAGGATCACTCATGCTCATTTACGTTTCTCCTATTACCAGCTCGCCTTGGTCAGGCCAGGAATCTCGCCACGGAATGCGATTTCACGAATCTTGTTACGCGCGAGGCCGAATTTACGGAACGTGCCACGCGGACGGCCCGTGATCGCGCAGCGGTTACGCTGGCGGGTCGGGTTTGCGTTGCGGGGCAGTTGCTGCAGCTCCAGGCGTGCTTCGTAGCGCTCTTCTTCCGACTTGCTTTGGTCTTCGACGATCGCCTTCAGCGCTTCGCGCTTTGCTGCGAACTTCGCGACCAGGCGGGCGCGCTTCTTTTCACGTTCGATCAGTGCCAGTTTAGCCACGGTAACCTCAGTTTCTGAACGGGAACTTGAAGCTGGCGAGCAGAGCCTTTGCTTCGTCGTCGGTCTTCGCAGTCGTCGTGATGCTGATGTTCAGCCCACGCAGTGCGTCGATCTTGTCGTAATCGATTTCGGGGAAAATGATCTGCTCTTTCACACCGATGTTGTAGTTGCCACGGCCATCGAAAGCACGACCCGACACGCCGCGGAAGTCACGCACGCGGGGCAGGGCAACCGTCACGAAACGGTCGAGGAATTCGTACATCGCGCGGCCACGCAGCGTCACCATCGCGCCGATGGGGTAACCCTGGCGGATCTTGAAGCCTGCGATTGCCTTGCGGGCCTTCGTGACGACCGGCTTCTGGCCGGCGATCTTCGTGAGGTCGCCAACGGCGTTCTCGATGATCTTCTTGTCAGCGATCGCTTCGCCAAGACCCATGTTCAGCGTGATCTTGGTGATGCGCGGCACTTCCATGACCGACTTGTAACCGAACTTCTCGATCAGGCCGGGCACAACCTTTTCTTTGTAAAACTCTTGAAAACGAGCCATTTTTTACTCCGCTGCGTCAGGCGCTCAGTACGGCACCGGTCGTCTTCAGGAAGCGAACCTTCTTGCCTTCCTCGACCTTGATGCCAACACGCGACGCCTTGCCATTCGCGTCGACCAGTGCGACGTTCGAAATATGCAGGGGCATCGTCTTCGCTTCCACGCCGCCCGTCGTACCCTTCATCGGGTTCGGCTTCACATGCTTCTTGACGAGGTTGATACCTTCAACCGTCACATGTTCAGCACCGACAGCCAGCACGACGCCGCGCTTGCCCTTGTCCTTGCCAGTGACGACGATGACTTCGTCACCTTTGCGAATCTTGTTCATCGCGACTCCTTACAGCACTTCCGGCGCCAGCGAAACGATCTTCATGAATCGTTCGCTACGCAGCTCACGCGTCACCGGCCCGAAGATACGGGTGCCGATCGGCTCGAGCTTGTTATTCAAAAGCACAGCGGCGTTGCCGTCGAACTTGATCAGCGAGCCGTCTTGACGGCGCACGCCCTTGGCGGTGCGGACCACCACGGCGTTGTAAATTTCGCCTTTCTTCACGCGCCCGCGCGGCGTTGCCTCTTTGACGCTCACCTTGATGATGTCGCCAATGCCGGCATAACGACGCTTCGAGCCGCCGAGCACCTTGATGCACAGGACTTCACGTGCACCCGTGTTGTCGGCTACTTCGAGCCGAGATTCGGTCTGGATCATGGTTTGTCTTTCCCAACTTAATCCGGATGCACCACCATGATGCATTCGGTCAGTCTTGGTCCCGTCAGCCAATCGGCTGCTTGGGTTGGAACAGCAGCGACGGCAAACGAAACCCGCCATCGCAATTCGGTGAATCTTTCGGACAGGCAGGCGCCAGTCCGCTTCCCCCACCAACTTCGCCCGCGACGGGGCTCCCATAAAGAGGGAAGACCGGGATTATAACAAATAATCCCGGTCACGCAAGCAAAAACTTTGCGATTTCAAGCACTTCGTGGAGAAGTGCCCGTTACTGCCTACTGCTCTGCCCGCTTAGATGACGCGAGCGGCTTCGACGAGGCGCGACACCGTCCAGGCCTTCGTCTTCGAAACAGGACGCGTTTCCTGGATTTCGACGAGATCGCCTTCGTTGTAGGTGTTCGCTTCATCGTGCGCGTGGTACTTCTTCGAACGCACGACATACTTGCCGTAGATCGGATGCTTGACGCGGTGCTCGATCAGCACGGTGACGGTCTTGTCCATCTTGTTGCTGACGACCCGACCGACCAGCGTCCGCTTCAGCGAGGTTTTCACGCTATCGTTCATTTCTGGTTCGCCTTCTGAGTCATGACGGTCCGCACACGTGCGATGTCGCGACGAACCTTCTTCAGCTGGCTCGTGTTCGTGAGCTGCTGGGTCGCGAGTTGCATGCGCAGGCCGAATTGCGCCTTCAGCAGGTCCGCCAGCTCCTTGTTGAGCGCGGCCTGGTCTTTCTGGAGAAGTTCGGAAGCCTTCATGTTTTCTCCTTAGGCGCCGAGCTGGCGCACGATGAATGCCGTCTTGAGCGGCAGCTTGGCTGCAGCCAGACGGAACGCTTCGCGTGCCAGTTCTTCGGTTACGCCGTCCATTTCATAGAGCATCTTGCCCGGCTGAATCTCGGCGACGTAGTACTCCGGGTTACCCTTACCGTTACCCATACGCACTTCGGCCGGCTTCTGCGAAATCGGCTTGTCCGGGAAGATCCGGATCCAGATGCGGCCGCCACGCTTGATGTGACGCGTCATTGCACGACGCGCCGCTTCAATTTGACGTGCGGTCAAACGACCGCGACCGATCGCCTTCAGGCCGAATTCACCGAACGACACTGCGTTGCCGCGCGTCGCCTTGCCGGTGTTACGACCCTTCTGCTCTTTACGATACTTTCTGCGTTTCGGTTGCAGCATCGTTATTCTCCAGTCTTGCCGTCTTCGGGCTTGCCGGCGCCACGGCGCGGTGCGCCACGACGAGCACCCGGAGCGCCGCCTTCGCCGTCACGGCGCGGACGACGGTCGCCCGGACGCGCATTGCGACGCGGACGCTTGTCTTCGGCTACTTCTTCCACCACCGGTGCATCGTTGCGGCCGAGCGTATCGCCCTTGTAGACCCACACCTTGACGCCGATGATCCCGTAAGTCGTCTTCGCTTCCGAAGTCGCGTAGTCGATATCAGCACGCAGCGTGTGAAGCGGCACGCGACCTTCGCGATACCACTCCGTACGAGCGATTTCGATACCGTTCAGACGGCCTGCGCTCATGATCTTGATGCCTTGGGCACCCAGACGCATCGCGTTCTGCATCGCACGCTTCATCGCGCGACGGAACATGATCCGGCGCTCGAGCTGTTGCGTGATCGAGTCAGCGATCAGCTGAGCATCGGTTTCCGGCTTGCGGATTTCCTCGATGTTGACGTGAACCGGCACGCCCATGCGGCGTTGCAGTTCCGTCTTCAGCTGTTCGATGTCCTCGCCCTTCTTGCCGATGACCACGCCCGGACGCGAGCTGTAAATCGTGATGCGCGCGTTCTTCGCCGGACGCTCGATGACCACCCGACCGACCGAAGCGTTCTTCAGCTTCTTCTTCAGGTATTCACGAACACCGATGTCTTCCTGCAGCATCGCCGCGAAATTGTTGTTGTTCGCGTACCAACGCGAAGCCCAATTGCGGCTGACAGCCAGGCGGAAGCCAGTCGGATGAATTTTCTGTCCCATCGTATGGCTCCTTAATTCCCGACCGTCACAGTGATGTGACAGGATTGCTTCTCGATGCGGTTACCGCGGCCCTTGGCGCGCGCGGTGAAACGCTTGAGCGATGCAGCCTTGTCGACGTAGATGCTCTTGATCTTGAGCTCGTCGATATCAGCGCCTTCGTTGTGCTCCGCATTCGCGATTGCCGACAGCACAACCTTCTTCACGATGCCAGCCGCCTTCTTCGGCGAGAACGTCAGAACGTTCAGCGCCTTGTCGACCGGCAAACCGCGGATCTGGTCAGCCACAAGGCGCGTTTTCTGCGCCGAGATGCGGGCACCGCGATGAATTGCTTTCACTTCCATCTTGATTGCCCCTTATTTCTTGGCCTTCTTGTCGGCTGCGTGACCCTTGAACGTACGGGTCAGTGCGAACTCGCCAAGCTTGTGGCCGACCATGTTTTCCGAGATGTACACCGGAACGTGTTGACGGCCGTTGTGAACAGCGATCGTCAGGCCGATGAAATCCGGCAGAATCGTCGAGCGACGCGACCAGGTCTTGATCGGCTTTTTGTCGCGCGAAGCTGCAGCCGCCTCAACTTTCTTCAGCAAATGGGCGTCGCAGAACGGACCTTTTTTAACAGAACGTGCCATTGCCTACTCCTTAACGCTTGTGACGGCGCTGGACGATCATCGTCGTCGTGCGCTTGTTGCTGCGGGTGCGGTAACCCTTAGCCGGCGTACCCCACGGGCTCACCGGGTCGCGACCTGCAGCCGTCTTGCCCTCACCACCACCGTGCGGGTGATCGACCGGGTTCATCGCAACGCCACGCACCGTCGGGCGGATACCGCGCCAGCGGTTCGCGCCAGCCTTGCCGATCTGGCGCAGGCTATGCTCTTCGTTGCCGACTTCACCGATCGTTGCACGGCACTCGATGTGCACGCGGCGGATTTCGCCCGAACGCAGACGAACCTGCGCGTAGACGCCTTCACGCGCCAACAGCATGGCCGACGTGCCAGCCGAACGCGCCATTTGCGCGCCCTTGCCCGGCAGCATCTCGATGCAGTGGATCGTCGTACCGACCGGAATGTTGCGGATCGGCAGCGTGTTGCCTGCACGGATCGGCGCTTCCGAACCCGACATCAGCTGTTGGCCGACGGTCAGGCCCTTCGGGGCGATGATGTAGCGACGCTCGCCGTCTGCGTAGAGCACCAGCGCGATGTTCGCGCTGCGGTTCGGGTCGTACTCGAGACGCTCGACCTTTGCCGGGATGCCATCCTTCGTGCGACGGAAATCGACGATACGATAGTGCTGCTTGTGACCACCACCCTTGTGACGCGTGGTGATACGGCCGTTGTTGTTACGGCCGGCGGTCGAGCTCTGCGAGTCGAGCAGTGCCGCGTACGGCTTGCCCTGGTGCAGATTCTTGTTGACCACCTTGACCATCGCGCGGCGACCCGGCGAAGTCGGTTTAACTTTCACGATTGCCATGATTACTTGGCCTCCGCTTCAAAGTTGATTTCCTGGCCGGGCTTCAGGCAAACGTACGCCTTCTTCACGTCCTTGCGGCGGCCCATCGAACGGCCGAAGCGCTTTTGCTTGCCCTTCTGAACCAGCACGTTGACCGAATCAACTTCAACCTTGAACAGCAGCTCGACAGCCGCCTTCACTTCCTGCTTCGTGGCATCCGGTGCGACTTCGAACACGACTTGCTCGTTCTTGTCGGCAACCAGCGTCGCCTTTTCGGAAATCACCGGTGCGAGCAGGACCTGCATCAAACGATGATCGTTCTTGCGAATCTCGCTCATGACAGCAACTCCTCGATCTGGGCGACCGCAGCCTTCGTGACCAGCACTTTCTTGAAGTAGATCAGCGACAGCGGGTCAGCGTAGCGCGGCTCGACAATTGCCACGTGCGGCAGGTTGCGCGATGCCAGGTACAGGTTTTCGTCAACCGTGTCGGTGATGATCAGCACGGAGTCGAGACCCATGGTCTTGAATTTGTCGGCCAGCAGCTTGGTCTTCGGCGCTTCGAGGACGATGTCCTCGACGACCGACAGACGGCCTTCGCGGGCCAGCTGCGAGAAGATCGAGCAGAGGCCTGCGCGATGCATCTTCTTGTTGACCTTGTGCGAGAAGTTTTCTTCCGGCGAATTCGGGAAGATACGACCACCGCCACGCCACAGCGGGCTCGACGACATACCGGCACGAGCGCGGCCCGTACCCTTCTGACGCCACGGCTTCTTGGTCGTGTGCTTGACTTGCTCGCGGTCCTTCTGTGCGCGGTTACCCTGGCGAGCATTCGCCTGGTAAGCGACGACGACCTGGTGGATCAGCGCTTCGTTGTAGTCACGACCGAACACGACGTCCGATGCGTTGACCACTGCACCTTCCTGACCATTTTCGTTCAGGAGCTTGAGTTCCATTATTTCGCCCCCTTGGTCTTGACGGCCGGCGTCACGAAGACCTTGCCGCCCTTCGCGCCCGGAATCGCACCCTTCACAAGCAGCAGCTTGCGCTCTGCGTCGATACGGGCGATTTCGAGGTTCTGCACCGTCACCGTCACGTCACCCATGTGACCCGTCATGCGCTTACCCGGGAAAACACGACCCGGATCCTGCGCCATACCGATCGAGCCCGGCACGTTGTGCGAGCGCGAGTTACCGTGCGTGGCACGGCCGGAGGAGAAGTTGTAACGCTTGATCGTACCGGCGTAGCCCTTACCGATCGACACGCCTTGCACGTCGACCTTCTGGCCCACTTCGAAAAGATCTGCACCGACCACGGCGCCATTCGACAGCTCGGCTGCCTTGGCCGCGTCAATGCGGAATTCCTTGAGGATTTCACCGGCTTCGACACCGGCTTTGGCGAGATGACCTGCCAGCGGCTTCGTCACGCGCGATGCGCGGCGGGAGCCGAATGCAACCTGCACGGCCGTGTAGCCGTCGGTTTCAACAGTCTTGATCTGCGTCACGCGGTTGTCCGACACGTCCAGCACGGTGACGGGAATCGAATCCCCTTCAGCCGTGAAGATACGGGTCATGCCAACCTTGCGACCTACGAGTCCAAGGCTCATCATTTTCTCCATTCCCGACTGCGATTGGTCGGGGCTGATTTACAAAATGCCGGGCACGCAAGGCCCAACTTTTTTACGCGAATACGCGAAAAGCCAAGCAGTATAGCCCGACTTCTCGATTTCCGCAAGCAATACAAAGACTTAGCGCCACCCGGCTCGCCGGCCGGCGCCGGAAGCCTTACTGCAGCTTGATTTCCACGTCGACGCCAGCCGGCAGGTCGAGCTTCATCAGCGCGTCAACGGTCTTGTCCGTCGGGTCGACGATGTCCATCAGGCGCTGGTGGGTGCGGATTTCGAGCTGATCGCGCGACGTCTTGTTGACGTGCGGCGAACGCAGGATGTCAAAACGCTGAATGCGCGTCGGCAGCGGCACCGGGCCACGGACGATTGCGCCAGTCCGCTTCGCGGTATCGACGATTTCGGCAGCCGATTGATCGATCAGACGATAGTCGAATGCCTTCAGGCGAATGCGGATTTTCTGTTGCTGCATGACGATTCCTTGAAAAGAGCGAGGCGATGTTGCATCGCCGGACACTAAAAGAACGTGAAACATGACGCCGGCGGGGAGCGAAGCATCAGGTTCCGGGCGGTACTTCCACTGCTAAGCCCGCGATTCTACACGAAAATTCGCGGCGGTGGGCGTTTGTCAATAGAGCGGTTCGCACGCCACAAAGAAAAACCGGGTGCCAGATCGAACTGGACACCCGGTTTCTACGGTACGAGTTGCTTACCGTGGAATCGCGGACCCCGCAGGGATCCGCGGATCGTCGATATTACTCGATGATCTTGGCGACGACGCCGGCGCCGACCGTACGGCCGCCTTCGCGGATTGCGAAGCGCAGACCTTCTTCCATCGCGATCGGAGCGATCAGCTTCACCGTGATCGACACGTTGTCGCCCGGCATCACCATTTCCTTGTCCTTCGGCAGCTCGATCGAGCCCGTCACGTCCGTCGTACGGAAGTAGAACTGCGGACGGTAGTTGTTGAAGAACGGCGTGTGACGGCCGCCTTCGTCCTTGCTCAGCACGTACACTTCAGCCGTGAAGTGCGTGTGCGGCGTGATCGAACCCGGCTTCGCCAGAACCTGGCCACGCTCCACGTCTTCACGCTTCGTGCCGCGCAGCAGGATACCGACGTTGTCGCCTGCCTGACCCTGGTCCAGCAGCTTGCGGAACATTTCAACGCCCGTGCAGGTCGTCTTCACCGTCGGCTTGATACCGACGATTTCGATTTCTTCGCCGACCTTGATGATGCCGCGCTCGACACGACCCGTCACCACCGTACCGCGGCCCGAGATCGAGAACACGTCTTCCACCGGCATCAGGAACGCGCCGTCAACCGCACGCTCCGGCGTCGGGATGTACGTGTCCAGTGCGTCTGCCAGGTTCATGATCGCCACTTCGCCCAGCTCGCCCGTGTCGCCTTCCAGCGCCAGCTTCGCCGAACCCTTCACGATCGGCGTGTCGTCGCCCGGGAAGTCGTACTTCGACAGGAGTTCGCGAACTTCCATCTCGACCAGCTCGAGCAGTTCAGCGTCGTCCACCATGTCGCACTTGTTCAGGAACACGATGATGTACGGAACGCCAACCTGACGTGCCAGCAGGATGTGCTCGCGCGTTTGCGGCATCGGGCCGTCTGCTGCCGAGCAAACCAGGATCGCGCCGTCCATCTGCGCCGCACCCGTGATCATGTTCTTCACATAGTCAGCGTGGCCCGGGCAGTCGACGTGTGCGTAGTGGCGGTTAGCCGTTTCGTACTCGACGTGCGCCGTGTTGATCGTGATGCCGCGCGCCTTTTCTTCCGGTGCCGCGTCGATCTGGTCGTACGCCTTCGCTTCGCCGCCGAACTTCTTCGTCAGAACCGTCGTGATCGCTGCCGTCAGCGTCGTCTTGCCGTGGTCAACGTGACCAATCGTACCAACGTTCACGTGCGGCTTGGTCCGCTCAAACTTTTCTTTTGCCATGATTCTCTTCTTTCAAAAAATAATCGATTGGTAGCTAAAGATTTACTTCGACTTTGCGCTGATGATCGCTTCGGCAACGTTGCGCGGAGCTTCAGCGTAGTGCTTGAACTCCATCGTGTACGTTGCACGACCTTGCGTCAGCGAGCGCAGCGACGTCGAGTAGCCGAACATTTCCGACAGCGGCACTTCGGCGCGCACGATCTTGCCGCCGCCAACCATGTCTTCCATGCCCTGGACGATACCGCGACGGCCCGACAGGTCGCCCATCACGTTGCCCATGTAGTCTTCCGGCGTCTCGACTTCGACAGCCATCATCGGCTCGAGGACGACCGGGTTCGCCTTGCGCATCGCTTCCTTGAACGCCATCGAACCGGCCATGCGGAACGCGTTTTCGTTCGAGTCAACGTCGTGGTACGAACCGAACGTCAGGTGAACCTTCACGTCGACGACCGGGAAGCCTGCCAGCACGCCCGACTTCAGCGTGTCCTGGATACCCTTGTCGACCGCCGGGATGTATTCACGCGGAATCACACCACCCTTGATCTCGTCGAAGAACTCGTAGCCCTTGCCTTGTTCGTTCGGCTCGAGCGTGATGACCGCGTGACCGTACTGGCCGCGACCACCCGACTGCTTGACGAACTTGCCGTCGACGTCCTTCGCCGTCGAACGGATCGTTTCGCGGTATGCAACCTGCGGCTTGCCGACGGTCGCTTCCACGCCGAATTCACGCTTCATCCGGTCGACCAGAATTTCGAGGTGGAGCTCGCCCATGCCCGAAATGATGGTCTGGCCCGACTCTTCGTCGGTCTGCACGCGGAACGACGGGTCTTCCTGAGCCAGACGGTTCAGTGCGAGGCCCATCTTTTCCTGGTCGGCCTTGGTCTTCGGCTCGACCGCCTGCGAAATCACCGGCTCCGGGAACACCATGCGTTCGAGAACGATCGGGTTCGCCGGGTCGCACAGCGTGTCGCCCGTGGTGGCTTCCTTCAGGCCGACCGCTGCAGCGATGTCGCCTGCGCGGACTTCCTTGATTTCTTCACGCTGGTTCGCGTGCATCTGCAGAATACGGCCGAGGCGTTCCTTCTTGCCCTTGGTCGAGTTCAGCAGCGTGTCGCCCGAGTTGACGACGCCCGAGTACACACGGAAGAAGATCAGCTGGCCGACGAACGGGTCGGTCATGATCTTGAACGCGAGCGACGAGAACTTCTCTTCGTCCGATGCCTTGCGCTCTGCTTCTTCGCCGTTTTCGAGCTCGCCCTTGACCGGCGGAATGTCGACCGGCGACGGCAGGAAGTCGATCACGGCGTCGAGCATACGCTGCACGCCCTTGTTCTTGAACGCGGTACCGCACAGCATCGGCTGGATTTCGCACGCGATCGTACGGTCACGCAGCGCCTTGACGATGTCGGCTTCCGGCAGATCGCCTTCTTCCAGGTACTTGTTCATCAGGTCTTCGCTGGCTTCGGCAGCCGCTTCGACCATCTTTTCGCGCCATTCCTTGCAGGTCTCTGCGAGTTCGGCCGGGATGTCGACGTAGTCGAACTTCGTGCCTTGCGACGCTTCGTCCCAAATGATCGCCTTCATCTTGATCAGGTCGACCACGCCCTTGAAGTTTTCTTCCGAGCCGATCGGCACCACGACCGGAACCGGGTTCGCCTTCAGGCGCAGACGGAGCTGGTCGTAGACCTTGAAGAAGTTCGCGCCGGTACGGTCCATCTTGTTGACGAACGCGAGACGCGGCACCTTGTACTTGTTCGCCTGGCGCCACACCGTTTCCGACTGCGGCTGCACGCCGCCCACTGCGCAGTACACCATGCACGCGCCGTCGAGCACGCGCATCGAACGCTCCACTTCGATCGTGAAGTCGACGTGGCCCGGGGTGTCGATGATGTTGATGCGGTGTTCCGGATAGTTGCCGCCCATGCCCTTCCAGAAGGCCGTGGTAGCAGCGGACGTGATCGTGATGCCACGTTCCTGTTCCTGCTCCATCCAGTCCATCGTGGCTGCGCCGTCGTGGACTTCACCGATCTTGTGGTTCACACCGGTGTAAAACAGAATGCGCTCGGTCGTCGTCGTCTTGCCGGCGTCGATGTGAGCGCTAATACCGATATTGCGGTAGCGCTCGATAGGAGTCTTGCGAGCCACTTTGATCCTCTACTGGGATGACGTGATGCAGCCCTGCTGCATCACGCCTCAACACAAACGGGCGAGGCGCCTGAAAAGCGCACCCGCCCGGAATTTATTTCCGCAAACAGCCCAGACAGGCGCTTAGAAACGGAAATGCGAGAACGCGCGGTTGGCTTCTGCCATGCGGTGAACTTCATCGCGCTTCTTCATCGCGCCGCCACGGCCTTCGGCCGCTTCGGTGAGTTCGCCTGCCAGACGCAGAGCCATCGACTTCTCGCTGCGCTTCTTCGCAGCCTCACGCAGCCAGCGCATCGCCAATGCCATACGACGCGACGGGCGCACTTCGACCGGAACTTGATAGTTGGCACCACCAACGCGGCGGCTCTTCACTTCGACCACCGGCTTCACGTTGTTGAGCGCAACCGTGAACACTTCCAGCGGGTCCTTGCCACCCTTGGTCTGGATTTGTTCGAATGCGCCATAAACGATGCGCTCTGCGACCGACTTCTTGCCGGACAGCATCAGCATGTTCATGAACTTGGCAACATCAACGTTACCGAACTTCGGATCCGGCAACACTTCCCGCTTGGGGACTTCGCGACGACGCGGCATGATTCTTCCTTTACTTGTTCAGTTGGAGCTGTAACCAGCTCCGCGGCCACCAACAAACCCGATCACATCTTCACGACTAACCAGCTTGGCCGGGTGACCACTTACTCGACAGCACCGGCAATCCGGCACTCCCGCCTTGACCGCCCTGCGGCGATCCCTGATCAAAAACTGCTTACTTGGCAGCCTTTGCACGCTTCGCGCCGTACTTCGAGCGCGCTTGCTTACGGTCCTTGACGCCCTGGGTATCCAGCGAGCCGCGAACCATGTGGTAACGCACACCCGGCAAGTCCTTCACACGGCCGCCGCGGATCAGCACAACCGAGTGCTCCTGCAGGTTGTGGCCTTCACCGCCGATGTACGAAATCACTTCGAAGCCGTTCGTCAGACGAACCTTGGCGACCTTACGGAGTGCCGAGTTCGGCTTCTTCGGCGTCGTCGTGTACACACGGGTGCACACGCCGCGACGCTGGGGGCAGTCCTGCAGGGCCGGGCTCTTGCTCTTCGTCGTTTCCGACTGACGGCCTTTGCGAACCAGTTGGTTGATGGTTGGCATTGTTTATTCCTGAAATTGAACAAAATCTGCACATCGATTTCGGGCAAAGCGAAAATCGACGCACAGTTGACTTCCGAACCGGCGAGACGGACACGAACCTTCGAACGCGACTCGGCCCACCGAATACCGGAACCCAACATGATATTCCGGAAATACCAACTAAGTCAACGGCTTGCGTGATGTGCCGACCGACCGCGCGGTTTACAGAAGGGGGCGGAACACCTGTGTCAGGCCGATTCGACGACGTCGATGATCTCGTCGCCGAAGCGTTCGAGCTTGCGCACGCCCATGCCGGGGATGTGACGCAGGTCGTCGATCGTCTCCGGCGCGTTGCGCGCGATTTCGGCGAGCGTCGCGTCGTGGAAAATCACATAGGCCGGCACGCCGTCGGTCTTCGCGGTTTCCGCCCGCCATGCGCGCAGCGCATCCCACCGTGCGCGCTCGCGGGCGCCCATGCCAGCCGTCGGATCGACGCGCGTGGCGCTGCGGCTCGACGACTGGCGGGTGCGCTGCGGCTTCACATAGCGGCGCAGCGTGACCTTTTCCTCGTTCTTCAGCACGGGCTTCGCGGCCTCGGTCAGCATCAGCGCGCCGAAGCCGCCATGGTCGACGGCCAGGTAGCCGTACGCGACCAGCTGCCGGAAAATCGCGCGCCACTCGGGCTCGGACAGCGCTGCGCCGATTCCGAACGTGCTGAGCTGATCGTGGCCGCGCTGCAACACCTTCTCGGTGCGCCCGCCACGCAGGATTTCGATCAGGTGACTGGAACCGAAATTGAAGCCGCTCGCGCGCTGCGCGCGGAACACGCACGACAGCGCCATCTGCGCCTCGCGCGTCGCGTCCCACGACGCGGGCGGCTCGAGGCACGTGTCGCAGTTGCCGCACGGCTGGCTCGCCTCGCCGAAGTAGCTCAGCAGCCGCACGCGGCGACACGAGATCGTCTCGCACAAGCCGAGCAGCGCATCGAGCTTCGACGTCTGCACACGCTTGTGCGCGTCGTCCGCATCGGACTCGTCGATCATCTTGCGCTGCTGGACGACGTCGCCGAGGCCATACGCCATCCACGCGTTCGCCGGCAGCCCGTCGCGGCCCGCGCGGCCGGTTTCCTGGTAGTAGCCTTCGACGCTCTTCGGCAAGTCGAGATGCGCGACGAAACGCACGTCGGGCTTGTCGATGCCCATGCCGAACGCGATCGTCGCGCACATCACGATGCCTTCCTCGCGCTGGAACATTTCCTGGTGCTTCTGCCGCACCTCGAACTCCATTCCCGCGTGGTACGGCAGCGCGCGCACGCCCTGCGCCTTCAGCCATTCGGCCGTTTCCTCGACCTTGCGGCGCGATAGGCAATAGACGACACCCGCGTCCGTCGTGCCGTCGGCATTCGTGTGCTCGGCGCGAATGAAATCGAGCAGCTGCGCGCGTGCGTTGTCCTTTTCGACGATCCGGTAGCGGATGTTCGGCCGGTCGAAGCTCGACACGAACACGCGTGCATCGTCGAGCGCGAGACGATGGATGATCTCGTCGCGCGTGATCGCATCGGCCGTGGCGGTGAGCGCGATGCGCGGCACCGACGGGAAGCGCTCGTGCAGCACCGACAGCTGGATGTATTCCGGGCGGAAATCGTGCCCCCATTGCGACACGCAGTGCGCTTCGTCGATCGCGAACAGGCCGATCTTCGCGCGCTCGAGCAGCTCGAGGAAGCGCCCCGTCATCAACCGCTCCGGCGCGACGTACAGCAGGTCGATTTCGCCCTCGCGCAGCGCGCGCTCGGTGGCCGCTGCCTCGGCGCCCGACAACGTCGAATTCAGATAGGCCGCGCGCACGCCGACTTCGCTCAACGCGGCGACCTGGTCCTGCATCAGCGCGATCAGCGGCGACACGACGATGCCGGCGCCCTGCCCGGCTTCGCGGCGCAGCAGCGCGGGAATCTGGTAGCACAGCGACTTGCCGCCGCCGGTCGGCATCAGCACGAGACAATCGCCGCCGCCGGCGACGTGCTCGACGATCTCGCCCTGCTGGCCGCGAAAGGCGGAATAACCAAAGACTTCGTCGAGTATTTCGAGGGCGCGGGACATGAATGAGAGCAGGGACGGCTAAGCGATGACCGCAATTTTAACAACCCGCTCGCGCGACGCGGGGCGAATCGCGCGATGTTGGCCGTTCGGTCAGGGTTCGTTCGCGTGCATCACGGGCCTGCCGCGCCCGTACCGGACGCGATCGCGACGCATGCGCCGGCGCTGTGCCGGCCCGTGATGCACGTGAACGAAGGATGAAAAAAAACCGCCCGGCAGAACCGGGCGGTTTCGGTGACAGCGATGATAGCAAGGCAAGGCGGCTTGCGCCGCCCCGCGCTTACTCGGCTGCCGGGTGTTGCGGCTCTTCCGCCGGCGCGCTCGGCGTGCCGAAGTCGAATGCCTCTTCCGCTGCGATCTGGTCGAAACGCTCGCGATCCGACGATTCCTTCGCCTTGCGTGCCTTGTGGAACGCGAGACCCGTACCGGCCGGAATCAGACGGCCGACGATCACGTTTTCCTTCAGGCCGCGCAGATCGTCGCGCTTGCCCATGATCGCCGCTTCGGTCAGCACGCGGGTCGTTTCCTGGAACGATGCCGCGGAGATGAACGAGTCGGTCGACAGCGACGCCTTCGTGATACCGAGCAGCACGTTGTCGTACGAAGCCGGACGCTTGCCCTCGGCGATCATGCGATCGTTCTCGTCCAGCATGTCGGAACGCTCGACCTGTTCGCCCGGGATGAAGCGCGTATCGCCGTTGTCGGTGATCTGCACACGACGCAGCATCTGGCGAACGATCACCTCGATGTGCTTGTCGTTGATCTTCACGCCCTGCAGACGGTACACGTCCTGCACTTCGTCGACGATGTAGCGCGACAGCGCCTCGATACCCTGCAGACGCAGGATGTCGTGCGGATCGGCCGGACCGTCCACGATCATTTCGCCCTTGTTGACGACCTGGGCATCGTGAACCAGAACCTGCTTTTCCTTCGCGATCAGGAACTCGTGCTGGTTGCCCTCGAGATCCGTGATGACGAGACGCTGCTTGCCCTTCGTGTCCTTACCGAACGACGTCGTACCGGTGACCTCCGCGAGAATGCCGGCATCCTTCGGCGAACGCGCTTCGAACAGTTCCGCCACCCGCGGCAGACCGCCGGTAATGTCACGCGTCTTCTGCGCTTCGGTCGGGATACGTGCGAGCACTTCACCGACCTGCACCTGCTGGCCATCCTTCACGGTGATCAGTGCGCCGACCTGGAAGCCGATCTGCACCGCGTGCTCCGTGCCCGGAATCTTCACTTCTTCGCCGTTCGCGTCGAGCAGCTTCACCTGCGGACGCACGCTCTTCGAAGCCTGCGAACCGCGGCGCTTCACGTCGATCACGACCAGCGTCGACAGGCCGGTCACGTCGTCGATCTGCTTCGCGACGGTCACGCCTTCCTCGACGTTCTCGAACTTCACCGTACCACCGTACTCGGTGATGATCGGACGCGTCAGCGGATCCCACGTGGCGAGCTGCGTGCCGGCCTTGATGGTCGCGCCGTCGAGTTGCAGCAGCGTCGCGCCGTACGGCACTTTGTGACGCTCGCGCTCGCGACCGAAGTCGTCGGTGATCATCGCTTCGCCCGAACGGGAAATGACGATCTGCTCGCCCTTCGCGTTCGTGACGTAGCGCATCGTCGCCGTGAAGCGGACGATACCGTTGCTCTTCGCTTCGACCGACGAAGCCACGGCCGCACGCGATGCCGCACCACCGATGTGGAACGTACGCATCGTCAGCTGCGTGCCCGGTTCGCCGATCGACTGCGCCGCGATCACGCCGACTGCTTCGCCGACGTTCACCAGCGAGCCGCGGCCGAGGTCGCGGCCGTAGCAGGATGCGCACAGGCCGTAACGCGTTTCGCAGGTCAGCGGCGTGCGCACGCGCACTTCGTCGATGCCGAGGCGTTCGATTTCCTCGACCGCCGTTTCGTCGAGCAGCGTGCCCGATTCGTACAGCGTTTCCTGCGTTTCCGGATTCACGACGTCCGCAACCGCGACGCGGCCGAGGATACGGTCGCGCAGCGCTTCGACGACTTCACCGCCTTCGACGAGCGCCTTCATCGCCACGCCATTCGACGTGCCGCAATCGTCCTCGACCACCACCAGGTCCTGCGTGACGTCGACGAGACGACGCGTCAGGTAACCCGAGTTCGCGGTCTTCAGTGCCGTATCAGCCAGACCCTTACGTGCACCGTGGGTCGAGATGAAGTACTGCAACACGTTCAGACCTTCGCGGAAGTTCGCGGTAATCGGCGTCTCGATAATCGAGCCGTCCGGCTTCGCCATCAGGCCACGCATACCGGCCAGCTGACGAATCTGAACCGCCGAACCCCGGGCGCCCGAGTCGGCCATCATGTAGATCGAGTTGAACGACTCCTGGCGCGTCTCGTTGCCGTCGCGATCGATCACCGGCTCCGTCGACAGCTGCTCCATCATCGCCTTGCCGACCGCTTCCGACGTTGCCGACCAGATGTCGACCACGTTGTTGTAGCGTTCCTGCGCGGTGACGAGACCCGACATGTACTGGCGGTCGTATTCCTTCACCTTCTTCGCGGCGTCGCCGACGATCGTTTCCTTCTGCGGCGGCACGAGCATGTCGTCCACGCAGATCGAGATGCCGGCGCGCGTCGCGAGACGGAAACCCGATTGCATCAGCTGGTCGGCGAACACCACCGTCGCACGCAGACCGCACTTGCGGAACGCCGTGTTGATCAGGCGCGAGATTTCCTTCTTCTTCAGCGGCTTGTTCAGCACCGAGAACGGCAGGCCGTGCGGCAGGATCTCCGACAGGATCGCGCGACCGACGGTCGTCGCGTACAGCGTGATCTTCGGCACGAACTCCGGCGCGCCTTCCGACGTGTCCTCGTTGCGGACCATTTCGGTGATCCGGACGTTGACGCGCGAGGCCAGCTCGACTTCCTTGTTCTCGTACGCGCGGATGACTTCCGACACGCCCGTAAACGACAGGCCTTCGCCCTTGCCGTTGATCGCTTCGCGGGTCGCGTAGTACAGACCCAGCACGATATCCTGCGACGGCACGATCGACGGATCGCCGTTGGCCGGGAACAGCACGTTGTTCGACGCGAGCATCAGCGTGCGCGCTTCCATCTGCGCTTCGAGCGACAGCGGCACGTGAACGGCCATCTGGTCACCGTCGAAGTCGGCGTTGAACGCCGCGCAGACGAGCGGGTGCAGCTGGATTGCCTTGCCTTCGATCAGCACCGGCTCGAACGCCTGGATACCGAGGCGGTGCAGCGTCGGCGCACGGTTCAGCATCACCGGATGCTCGCGGATCACCTCTTCGAGGATGTCCCACACCACCGGCGTCTGGTTCTCGACTTCCTTCTTCGCAGCCTTGATGGTCGTCGCGACGCCCATCACTTCCAGCTTGTTGAAGATGAACGGCTTGAACAGTTCGAGCGCCATCAGCTTCGGCAGACCGCACTGGTGCAGCTTCAGCGTCGGGCCGACCACGATGACCGAACGGCCCGAGTAGTCGACGCGCTTGCCCAGCAGGTTCTGACGGAAACGGCCGCCCTTGCCCTTGATCATGTCGGCGAGCGACTTCAGCGGACGCTTGTTCGCGCCCGTCATCGCCTTGCCGCGACGACCGTTGTCGAGCAGCGAGTCGACGGCTTCCTGCAGCATCCGCTTTTCGTTGCGGACGATGATTTCAGGGGCCTTCAGCTCGAGCAGGCGCTTCAACCGGTTGTTACGGTTGATCACGCGGCGATACAGGTCGTTCAGGTCCGACGTCGCGAAACGGCCGCCGTCCAGCGGCACGAGCGGACGCAGTTCCGGCGGCAGCACCGGCAGCACTTCGAGGATCATCCACTCGGGCTTGATGCCCGAGCGCTGGAATGCCTCGAGGACCTTCAGGCGCTTCGCGTACTTCTTGATCTTCGCTTCCGAGCCGGTGTTCTTCAGCTCGGTGCGCAGCGTCTCGACCTGCTCGTCGATGTTGATCGCGCGCAGCAGTTCACGCACGCCTTCCGCGCCCATCTCGGCACGGAATTCGTCGCCGTATTCCTCGACCTTGTTGTAGTAATCCTCTTCGGTCATGATCTGCCGCGCCTTCAGCGGCGTCATGCCCGGTTCGATCACCACGTACGCTTCGAAGTACAGCACGCGTTCGATGTCGCGCAGCGTCATGTCGAGCACCATGCCCAGACGCGACGGCAGCGACTTCAGGAACCAGATGTGCGCGACCGGCGAGGCCAGCTCGATGTGGCCCATCCGTTCGCGACGCACCTTCGCCAGCGTCACTTCGACGCCGCACTTCTCGCAGATCACGCCGCGGTGCTTCAGGCGCTTGTACTTGCCGCACAGGCACTCGTAGTCCTTGATCGGCCCGAAGATCTTCGCGCAGAACAGACCATCGCGTTCCGGCTTGAACGTACGGTAGTTGATGGTCTCCGGCTTCTTCACTTCGCCGAACGACCACGAACGGATCTTGTCGGGCGAGGCCAGACCGATCTTGATCGCGTCGAAAACTTCTTCCTGTTGGACTTGCTTGAATAGATCGAGCAGAGCTTTCATTGCTTTCTCTCCGTAGTCCGATTAATTGCGGTCGAGATCGATATCGATACCGAGCGAGCGGATTTCCTTCACGAGCACGTTGAAGGATTCCGGCATGCCTGCATCGATCACGTGATCGCCCTTGACGAGGTTTTCGTACACCTTCGTCCGGCCGGTCACGTCGTCCGACTTCACCGTCAGCATTTCCTGCAGCACGTAGGACGCGCCGTACGCTTCGAGTGCCCACACTTCCATTTCACCGAAACGCTGGCCACCGAACTGCGCCTTACCGCCCAGCGGCTGCTGCGTGACGAGCGAATACGGGCCCGTCGAACGCGCGTGCATCTTGTCGTCGACCAGGTGGTGCAGCTTCAGGTAGTGCATGTAGCCGAGCGTCACGCGACGTTCGAACATTTCACCCGTGCGGCCGTCGTACAGGCGGACCTGGTTCTTCGACGGATTCATGCCGAGCTGTTCGGCGATGTCGTCCGGGAACGCGAGGTCGAGCATCTTGCCCATTTCTTCCTCGGTCGCACCGTCGAACACCGGCGTTGCGAACGGCACGCCTTCGCGCAGGTTCTTCGCGAGTTCGAGGATCTCGTCGTCGGTGAAGCTTTCCAGATCTTCCTGGCGGCCTGACTCGTTGTAGATCTTCGTCAGGAACGCGCGCAGTTCCTCGATCTTCGCCTGACGCTGCAGCATTTCGCCGATACGCCAGCCGAGGCCCTTCGCGGCCCAGCCGAGGTGCACTTCCAGAACCTGACCCACGTTCATCCGCGACGGCACGCCGAGCGGGTTCAGCACGACGTCTGCCGGACGGCCATCGGCCATGTATGGCATGTCTTCGATCGGGACGATCTTCGACACGACACCCTTGTTACCGTGACGGCCCGCCATCTTGTCGCCAGGCTGCAGACGGCGCTTCACCGCCAGGTACACCTTGACCATCTTCAGCACGCCCGGCGGCAGTTCGTCGCCTTGCGTGAGCTTCTTGCGCTTCTCTTCGAACGCGAGGTCGAACTGGTGACGCTTTTCCTCGATCGAGTTCTTGATCGCTTCGAGCTGTGCCGCTGCTTCGTCGTCCGCGAGGCGGATGTCGAACCAGTGGTAGTGGTCGAGGTCTTCCAGGTAAGCCTGGTCGATCTTCGTGCCCTTCGCGAGCTTCTTCGGACCGCCGTTCGCGACCTTGCCCACGAGCATGCGCGCGAGACGCTGGAACGCGTCGCCTTCCACGATGCGCAGCTGGTCGTTCAGGTCGAGGCGGTAACGCTTCAGTTCGTCGTCGATGATCTGTTGCGCACGCTTGTCGCGCTGAATGCCTTCGCGCGTGAACACCTGGACGTCGATCACGGTGCCGCTCATGCCCGACGGCACGCGCAGCGACGTGTCCTTCACGTCCGAAGCCTTCTCGCCGAAGATCGCGCGCAGCAGCTTCTCTTCCGGCGTCAGCTGGGTCTCGCCCTTCGGCGTGACCTTGCCGACCAGCACGTCGCCCGCTTCGACTTCGGCACCGATGTACACGATGCCCGATTCGTCGAGACGGCCGAGCTGGACTTCCGCCAGGTTCGAGATGTCGCGCGTGATTTCTTCCGGCCCGAGCTTCGTGTCGCGTGCAACGACGTTCAGCTCTTCGATGTGGATCGACGTGTAGCGATCGTCCGCGACCACCTTCTCCGAGATCAGGATCGAATCCTCGAAGTTGTAGCCGTTCCACGGCATGAACGCGATCAGCATGTTCTGGCCGAGCGCGAGCTCGCCCAGGTCCGTCGAGGCGCCGTCGGCCAGCACGTCGCCGCGCGAGACCTTGTCGCCCATCTTCACGATCGGACGCTGGTTGATGTTCGTGTTCTGGTTCGAACGCGTGTACTTGATCAGGTTGTAGATGTCGACACCGACTTCACCCGCGACCGCTTCGTCGTCGTTCACGCGAATCACGATACGGCCTGCATCGACGTAGTCGACGACGCCGCCGCGGAACGCCTGGACCGTCGTACCCGAGTCGACCGCGCAGGTGCGCTCGATGCCCGTCCCGACGACCGGCTTTTCCGGACGCAGACACGGCACCGCCTGACGCTGCATGTTCGAACCCATCAGTGCACGGTTCGCGTCGTCGTGTTCGAGGAACGGAATCAGCGACGCTGCGACCGACACGATCTGCGACGGCGCGACGTCCATGTACTGGATGCGGTCCGGCGTGACCATCATCGTTTCGCCAGCTTCACGCGACGACACGAGTTCGTCGATCAGTCGGCCGTCCTCGTCGATCGCGGCGTTCGCCTGAGCGATCATGTAGCGGCCTTCCTCGATCGCCGACAGGTAGTCGATCTGGTCGGTCACCTTGCCGTCCACGACCTTGCGGTACGGCGTTTCGAGGAAGCCGTACTCGTTCAGGTGCGCGTACAGCGCGAGCGAGTTGATCAGGCCGATGTTCGGACCTTCCGGCGTTTCGATCGGGCACACGCGGCCGTAGTGGGTCGGGTGCACGTCGCGGACTTCGAAGCCTGCGCGTTCGCGCGTCAGACCGCCCGGGCCCAGTGCGGAAACACGGCGCTTGTGCGTGATTTCCGACAGCGGGTTGGTCTGGTCCATGAACTGCGACAGCTGCGACGAACCGAAGAACTCGCGGATCGCCGACGAAATCGGCTTCGAGTTGATCAGGTCGTGCGGCATCAGGTTTTCGCTTTCGGCCTGGCCGAGGCGTTCCTTGACCGCGCGCTCGACACGCACGAGGCCCGCGCGGAACTGGTTTTCCGCCAGTTCGCCGACGCAACGCACGCGACGGTTGCCGAGGTGGTCGATGTCGTCCACTTCGCCCTTGCCGTTACGCAGCTCGACGAGAATCTTGATCGTCGCGAGAATGTCGTCGTCCTGCAGCGTCATCGGGCCGACGATCTCGTCACGGCCGACGCGGCGGTTGAACTTCATGCGGCCGACCTTCGACAGGTCGTACGCTTCTTCGCTGTAGAACAGGCGGTTGAACAGCGCCTCGACCGCTTCTTCGGTCGGCGGCTCGCCCGGACGCATCATGCGGTAGATCGCGATGCGCGCGGCCGTCTTGTCGGTCGTTTCGTCGACACGCAGCGTCGACGAGATGTACGGACCCTGATCCAGATCGTTCGTGTAGAGCGTCTGGATGTCCTTGATACCCGCTTCGCGCAGCTTCTCGAGCACGCTTTCCGTGACTTCGTCGTTCGCGCTCGCGATCACTTCGCCGGTGTCGCCGTCGACGACGTTCTTCGCCAGCACGCGGCCGAGCAGATAGTCTTCCGGCACCGAGATGAACTTGGTCTTCGCGGCTTCGAGGTCGCGAATGTGCTTCGCGTTGATCCGCTTGTCCTTCTGGACGATGACCTTGCCGTCGCGATCCGTGATGTCGAAACGCGCGACTTCACCACGCAGGCGCTCGGGCACGAACTCGAGTTGCGCGCCTTCGTCCATCAGCGTGAAGTTGTCGAACACGAAGAAGTTCGCGAGGATCTGTTCCGGCGTCAGGCCGATGGCCTTCAGCAGGATCGTCACCGGCATCTTGCGGCGACGGTCGACGCGGAAGTACAGGATGTCCTTCGGATCGAATTCGAAGTCGAGCCACGAGCCGCGGTACGGAATGATCCGTGCCGAGAACAGCAGCTTGCCCGAGCTGTGCGTCTTGCCCTTGTCGTGTTCGAAGAATACGCCCGGCGAACGGTGCAGCTGCGAGACGATGACACGCTCGGTGCCGTTGATGACGAACGAGCCCGTCGGCGTCATGAGCGGAATTTCGCCCATGTACACTTCCTGCTCCTTCACTTCCTTGACGACCGGCTTGTTCGGCGATTCCTTGTCGAGGATGACGAGGCGGACCTTCGCGCGCAGCGCGGAGCAGTACGTCAGGCCACGCTGCTGGCATTCCTTGATGTTGAATGCCGGCGAGGACAGCGCATAGCTCACGAACTCGAGGCGCGCGAAACCGTTGTGCGAAACAATGGGAAATACCGATGTGAACGCGGCCTGCAAACCTTCAGGCTTGCGTTGCGTCGCCGGCACATCGGCTTGCAGAAACGTGCTGAATGATTCAAGCTGAGTAGCCAGCAAGAACGGAACTTGGTGAACGATGGGGCGCTTCGCGAAACTCTTGCGAATGCGCTTCTTCTCGGTGAAGGAATATTGCATACGATCTCCGAATCACGGCGGGTGCTATCGAGGCGGAATACCTGGACGTTTCAAACCCGAGTGTTCACCGACTGAGACCCGATGGCCGTTCGACGGCTTGAACGAGCCGAGAAGCTTGGTGGTTGGCCGCTACCAACCGCTGGCTGACGGCAGCGGATGCCTGTGTTGCCCGCTACCCGACCAAACTTGCCTTCTGCAGTCGCTTCAGAAGACAAAGAGAACCGCCAATCGCGTGTGATGCGTCACAACGATCACAACGATCAGGCGGTTTTCTTTGGCTTCTGGGGCCGATTATTCGGGCTCCCGAATGAGTGCCAGAATAACGTCCCCACAAAGCACAAAAAGGCCGGCGGTGAAAATACCGCCAGCCTTCGCACAGCGCGCCGAAACTTACTTGACTTCGACCTTCGCGCCAGCTTCTTCCAGCTTCTTCTTGGCTTCTTCAGCAGCAGCCTTGTCGACGCCTTCCTTGATGGGCTTCGGTGCACCGTCAACCAGGTCCTTCGCTTCCTTCAGGCCCAGGCCCGTCAGTTCGCGAACGGCCTTGATGACCGAAACCTTGTTGGCGCCGGCTTCAGCCAGGACGACCGTGAATTCGGTCTTCTCTTCTGCTGCAGCAGCTGCGCCGCCGCCTGCCGGGCCAGCGACTGCCACTGCAGCTGCCGACACGCCAAACTTCTCTTCGAACGCCTTGACCAGTTCGTTCAGTTCCAGAACGGTCATCCCTTCGACTGCTGCCAGGATGTCTTCTTTTGCGATTGCCATTTGAAATACTCCTAAATTGAATTCGGATACAGCCAGCGATCAGTAACGCTGATGCACGTTCGCTTACGCAGCTTCTGCTTGCTTCTTCTCGGCCAGCGCGGCCAGAGCACGCGCGAAGCCCGAAACAGGCGATTGCATAACGAACAGCAGCTTCGAGAGCAGTTCTTCGCGGCTCGGGATGCTTGCCAGCGCTTGCACGCCAGCCTTGTCCATCACCTTGCCATCGAACGAACCAGCCTTGATGACCAACTTGTCATTGCTCTTGCTGAAGTCGTTGACGACCTTAGCAGCGGCAATTGCATCTTCCGAGATGCCGTAGATCAGCGGACCAGTCATCTGCTCTGCCAGCGGAGCAAACGGCGTACCTTCGACAGCGCGACGCGCCAGCGTGTTCTTCAACACGCGCAGGTACACCTGCTTCTCACGCGCTTGCGCGCGCAGCTTGGTCAGATCGCCAACCGCAATTCCACGATACTCAGCCAGCACAACGGTCTGGGCCTTCGCGACTTGCGCGGAAACCTCAGCGACGACGGCTTGCTTGTCTTCTCTATTAAGCGGCACGGTTAGCCTCCAGAAACGATACGTTGGGCGCGACCGGCATGGTCGAAACCTCACGTACCTCGTTCAACAACGGCGTCCGACCTCGTTAGGAGTATTTCCACCTCACGCCGCGAATCGCTTCGCGGCCTGCGGCTTCACCACTGCAAAACTTTTTCGGGTTCGCCATCTGCGTTGGCTTGAATTAAGGGATCACCTGACTGCTGCGCCCCACCAACGGTCTTTGATAACCGGTTGTCCGCCCTGCTGCACGAACAACCGCCCAAAGCCCATGTAGGCCGCCTCGCGAACGAAGCGGCCCGAATACTTGCTTACTGCGCTGCCAGCGTAGCCTGGTCGACACGCACGCCGACGCCCATCGTGCTCGACAGTGCGATCTTGCGCAGGTACACGCCCTTGCTCGTTGCCGGCTTTGCCTTCTGCAGCGCGTCGATCAGCGCCGACAGGTTCGAACGCAGCGCGGTCGGCTCGAACGATGCACGGCCGATGGTCGCGTGGATGATACCGGCCTTGTCGACACGGAATTGCACCTGACCAGCCTTCGCGTTCTTGACGGCGGTTGCGACGTCCGGCGTAACCGTACCGACCTTCGGGTTCGGCATCAGGCCGCGCGGGCCGAGGATCTGGCCGAGCGTACCGACGATACGCATCGTGTCCGGCGAAGCGATCACGATGTCGAAGTCCATCTGGCCAGCCTTGATCTGCTCTGCCAGGTCTTCCATACCGACGATTTCCGCGCCTGCTGCACGAGCCTGCTCGGCCTTTTCGCCTTGCGCGAACACGGCAACGCGAACCGACTTGCCCGTACCTGCCGGCAGAACGACCGAACCACGCACGACTTGGTCCGACTTCTTCGCATCGATGCCGAGCTGGACTGCGACGTCGATCGACTCGTCGAACTTCGCGCTCGCGCATTCCTTCACGAGGCTCAGTGCGTCTTCGATCGCATACAGCTTCTGACGGTCGACCTTGGCGGCAAATGCCTGACGGCGCTTGGAGATCTTAGCCATTTACACGCCCTCCACAGTGATACCCATCGAGCGTGCGCTACCAGCGATGGTGCGAACGGCTGCGTCCAGATCAGCTGCCGTAAGGTCCGGCATCTTGGTCTTCGCGATTTCTTCGGCTTGAGCGCGCGTGATCGAACCGACCTTGTCGGTGTGCGGCTTGCTCGAACCCTTGTCCACCTTCGCCGCCTTCTTGATCAGGACGGTCGCCGGCGGCGTCTTCATCACGAACGTGAAGCTCTTGTCAGCGAATGCCGTGATGACCACCGGCACCGGCAGACCCGGCTCCATGCCTTGAGTCTGCGCGTTGAACGCCTTGCAGAACTCCATGATGTTCAGGCCGCGCTGGCCCAGTGCCGGACCGACCGGCGGCGACGGGTTGGCTTTACCTGCAGGGATCTGCAGCTTGATAAAGCCGATAATCTTCTTTGCCATTTGAAACCTCATTGGAACGCCGGGGAAGGCGTTCGGTGAGTGATAACGCGCTTTCGCCGCTGGCTACTGACGCTCCTCAACGGCCATGACGCGGGCCGTAAGCGCGAAGGTGGGCAGCCGAGGCCGCCCACCGAATCGGGATCAAACTTTTTCGACCTGACCGAACTCGAGTTCGACGGGGGTGGAGCGGCCAAAAATGGTGACCGACACACGCACGCGCGATTTCTCGTAGTTGACTTCTTCGACGGTGCCGTTGAAGTCCGTGAACGGACCTTCCTTGACACGCACCATCTCGCCGACTTCGAACAGGGTCTTCGGGCGCGGTTTTTCGACGCCTTCCTGCATCTGCGACATGATCTTCTCGACTTCCTTCGGGGAAATCGGGGTCGGGCGGTTACGCGCACCGCCGACGAAACCGGTGACCTTCGCGGTGTTCTTCACGAGATGCCACGTTTCGTCCGTCATTTCCATTTCCACCAACACATAGCCGGGGAAGAAACGACGCTCGGTCACTGCCTTGTGACCGCCTTTGACTTCGACCACTTCTTCGGTCGGGACCAGGATCTGACCGAATTTGTCCTGCATGCCAGCACGTTCGATGCGCTCCTGAAGCGCACGTTGCACGCTCTTCTCCATACCGGAGTAGGCGTGCACGACGTACCAACGTTTTCCGCTCGGGGATGCCGGAGTATCGCTCATATCATTTCCAACCCAGAATCACCGAGAAAATCACCCATTCGATCGATTTGTCGCTCAACCAGAGGAAAATCGCCATCACGAGCACGAAACCGAACACGACGAGTGTGGTTTGCGTTGCTTCCTTGCGGGTGGGCCATACGACCTTCCGGACTTCCTTGTACGAATCCTTGGCAAACGCGATGAGACCCTTGCCAGGGGCGGACATGAGCCCGACGGCCACGCCGGCGATGATACCTACCGCCAATGCGGCACCGCGGACATACCACTGCTGATTGGCCAGCCAGAAGAAGCCCACGAATCCGGCCAAGACCAGCAATACGCCCAGGGCCAGCATCAGCTTATCGCCGGAGGTATTTACAGTTTCGACGGATGGATTCGCCATAACACCTTAAAACAAATGCCACGTAGGACACGTGGCGATTTTTGGCAGGGGCAGAGGGAATCGAACCCCCAACCTTCGGTTTTGGAGACCGACGCTCTGCCAGTTGAGCTATACCCCTAAACCATGTTGGGGCCGGCTGCCGCCAGCCCCAAAACTGTCGATCAACGAATAACTGGCTTACTCGATGATCTTGGCGACGACGCCGGCGCCGACCGTACGGCCGCCTTCGCGGATTGCGAAGCGCAGACCTTCTTCCATCGCGATCGGAGCGATCAGCTTCACCGTGATCGACACGTTGTCGCCCGGCATCACCATTTCCTTGTCCTTCGGCAGCTCGATCGAGCCCGTCACGTCCGTCGTACGGAAGTAGAACTGCGGACGGTAGTTGTTGAAGAACGGCGTGTGACGGCCGCCTTCGTCCTTGCTCAGCACGTACACTTCAGCCGTGAAGTGCGTGTGCGGCGTGATCGAACCCGGCTTCGCCAGAACCTGGCCACGCTCCACGTCTTCACGCTTCGTGCCGCGCAGCAGGATACCGACGTTGTCGCCTGCCTGACCCTGGTCCAGCAGCTTGCGGAACATTTCAACGCCCGTGCAGGTCGTCTTCACCGTCGGCTTGATACCGACGATTTCGATTTCTTCGCCGACCTTGATGATGCCGCGCTCGACACGACCCGTCACCACCGTACCGCGGCCCGAGATCGAGAACACGTCTTCCACCGGCATCAGGAACGCGCCGTCAACCGCACGCTCCGGCGTCGGGATGTACGTGTCCAGTGCGTCTGCCAGGTTCATGATCGCCACTTCGCCCAGCTCGCCCGTGTCGCCTTCCAGCGCCAGCTTCGCCGAACCCTTCACGATCGGCGTGTCGTCGCCCGGGAAGTCGTACTTCGACAGGAGTTCGCGAACTTCCATCTCGACCAGCTCGAGCAGTTCAGCGTCGTCCACCATGTCGCACTTGTTCAGGAACACGATGATGTACGGAACGCCAACCTGACGTGCCAGCAGGATGTGCTCGCGCGTTTGCGGCATCGGGCCGTCTGCTGCCGAGCAAACCAGGATCGCGCCGTCCATCTGCGCCGCACCCGTGATCATGTTCTTCACATAGTCAGCGTGGCCCGGGCAGTCGACGTGTGCGTAGTGGCGGTTAGCCGTTTCGTACTCGACGTGCGCCGTGTTGATCGTGATGCCGCGCGCCTTTTCTTCCGGTGCCGCGTCGATCTGGTCGTACGCCTTCGCTTCGCCGCCGAACTTCTTCGTCAGAACCGTCGTGATCGCTGCCGTCAGCGTCGTCTTGCCGTGGTCAACGTGACCAATCGTACCAACGTTCACGTGCGGCTTGGTCCGCTCAAACTTTTCCTTGGCCATTTTCAACTCCCAAAAGGAATTTCACAGGTTGCGCCGCGCGCAAACAAGACACTGACTTTTTACTGCTGGTGCCCATGGGCAGGATCGAACTGCCGACCTCTCCCTTACCAAGGGAGTGCTCTACCACTGAGCCACATGGGCGCTACGCTTCAACTTAGCGGTCTGGAGCGGGTGAAGGGAATCGAACCCTCGTCGTAAGCTTGGAAGGCTTCTGCTCTACCATTGAGCTACACCCGCACGGGCCACTAACGATTCCTTGCCGCTCACTGCGCTGATATCTTGGTGGAGGAGGTTGGATTCGAACCAACGTAGGCGTAAGCCAACAGATTTACAGTCTGCCCCCTTTAGCCACTCGGGCACCCCTCCGTAGAGAACTGACGATTATGGGGGTGCATCGCACTCCTGTCAAGCACATCCGGAAGATTATTTTCATTCTCTTCCCGACTTCCGCTTCCCTCCGATCCCCGCCCTCGCCCGGCTAAGGCAAGCGCGAGATGTTGCCGATCGGCACCACATCTTCGTCAGACTCCGTCTTCAACGCCGATCTACATCTGCGCTAAAAACGAAAGACCGCCATCATACGGCCTCTTTCGCGCAATGCCAAGCGGTACGTACAAAATTTCGGCAAATTTCGTGCCGGGCCGACTTGGCGAGCCGGCACCGGTGGTTCCTGAGAGGTTCGACGGCGATTCCTGCAGGAATCGCCGGCCTACCTTCCCGTGTGCCCGCTTGCTCCTGAACGGCATTCCTTTGTGGTCGCAACGGTACATTCCACGGCTTCGGCAAACTCTTGGTGCCGCTCGTGATACCGATCAGGTGATCCGACGGCAGCGTGACTCACCGCTTCTCCGCAGAGCACCGGAGGCGCGCTAGACGCTCGGAGCGGCTCAACGGTCGGGACCGAAGCCCTGGGTGCTTTGCGGGGGTTTGGATGGGCGTCGACTAGCACGCGGCACAACCGATGGATCGGAGTGCGATGGCCCAACGACGTCTCGCGGGATGCATCAGGCGGTTCTGCATGCCTCGATGTGCTTATGGCAGCTACCTGGTGACGACGAGCTCCCTGTTCCGGTCTCTCCATGCCTTGTCGCCGCGTCGAATGTTCCGATGGTCGGCGCCGCTGCATCTCGTCGGGCAAGTCGCCCAACGTCATCGTCGGACCGCCTTACCGCAGCGACTCGTCGACATACATGCACATGCGACCTCGCAACCGCTCGTACGGTGCCCGCCTCGTCCAGCTGGGCGCAAATGCCGGCGCTGGGTTCGGCGCGAGTACCCTCACCACGCCTCCCACTCCCGAAAACGTCGGAAAGCCGATATGTGGCGCCGGAGCATCGACATCCGACGAGCACTGCCCGGCAATGTTCGAGCCGGCCCGGAATCACGACCGGAACACAGCCCCCTCCGCTGTGGGAGGCCCTCCGTTCGGCGATCCGAATACGACACACACAAGCCTGGCTCTGGGCGTCGACGCAGACTGCACGCCCTTCAGATGGGAAAAACGCGATGCCGCGCAGGCAATGCCGCCTATTCGCTCATCAAGAAAATTTACGCGTGATGAGACGGTCCGCAGATGACCGTCGAGAAGAACCGCGCCGACTTTTGATCTTCTTTGGCCCGCTATACGCACACGGCGCAGCCAGTCCTCGACTGGGGGCACCTCCTGCCCCGACTCAGGCGTGGGTCACGTACCAATACGGCTATTTCGATGTGAAATGCTGCGAATAGACTAAAAGTAGCGCTTGATAGCGACATCGTTCGTCTCTTGACGCAGTTCAGTCGCGCGGCTCCATGGGGAACGAACAATTAGCGGCGGCGACAAGAGGGTTGAGAGCGCCAACATTCTGCCCGTTCTGCCAACTACGCGCAGGAGACAGAGCGAGCGCGAGACATGTCCCGCTGCCAGACGATAGCCATAGCGTACCGAGGTAGAAGATGGGCCAAATACACCGGTGGTCAACGCACGCTGATCGATTATCGGATGAGGAGAACTCGCAACATCTCGTTTGCGCCGGTGCTGAGCAAGGCCGGGCGGAGATTGCCACGGAGAAGTGCCAAGGCGATTTCTCGTTGCGCATCTGATGACCGCCCACACAAACGAGAAGTAAGTAAGAGGACAGTTTTTCAGCAACACGCTGGCGTGCAGGCACCCCGAGAGACGAGGTGCATTTGCGCCAATCTCGCGGAGGCGGCTCCGACTTGAGCCGACACCTTCGGTCGACACCCAACTCCTGCCACAACGGCGCTTCTCCACGTGCTTTTTCTTGGCGCCGAAATGCAAAAACCCCCGCCTGGTCGGGCGGGGGTTTCTGTCTTGAGAGGAGCCTGACGATTACCTACTTTCACACGGGAATCCGCACTATCATCGGCGT